>DATNIT010000103.1:0-16045 GCA_035604335.1 Allostellaceae bacterium
GGGTCGCCGCGCGGCGGCTTGGCGTCGAACAGCAGCCAGTCCGCCACGTCGAGATAGGGCACCGCCGCGTCGGGGTCCTCCGGCGCTGCGATCGGGATCACCTTCATGACGGGCTTGCCGAAGCACGCCTTGATATCGGCGACGCGGCGCGGGTTCTCGCCGCCATGCAGCTGCAGGAGGTCGAGCGGCACGCGCTTGAGCACGCCCGCGAGCAGCGCGTCCGCCGGATCGACGAAGAGACCGACCCGCGTGACGCCCTCGGGCACGAGGCCTGCGAGCGCCGCGGCGAGCTCGGGCGTCACGTTGCGGCGGCTCGCGGGATAGAAGACGAAGCCCACGAAGCGCGCGCCGCCGCGGATCGCCGCGTGCAGCGCGTCGCCGGTCGAGAGGCCGCAGATCTTCGCATGCACGCTCATCGGAGCTCGTTCAGGATCGCTTGCGCGGCCGCCGCCGGGTGCGCGGCCTCGGTGATCGGGCGTCCCACCACGAGGTAGTCGGCGCCCGCCTGGATCGCCGCGCGCGGGCCCATGACGCGCTTCTGGTCGCCGCTTGCGGCACCCGCGGGCCGGATGCCCGGAACCACCAGCAGGAAATCGGGCCCGCAGACCTCCCGGAGGGCCGCCACCTCGAGCGGCGCGCAGACCACGCCGTCGAGGCCGCTGTCGCGGGCCAGCAAAGCCAGACGCCTCACCTGCTCGCCGACCGGGCCTTGCTGGCCGATCGCCGAGAGGTCGCCATCGTCGAGGCTGGTGAGGACCGTGACGCCGAGCAGCTTCACGCGGCGCTTGCCTTCGGAGGCCACGAGGTCCGCGGCGTTCCTCGCGGCTTCCATCATCGCGGGCCCGCCGGCGGTGTGCAGCGTCATCAGCAACGGCTCCAGCGCCGCGACGGACCGCACGGCGCGCGCCACCGTGTTGGGTATATCGTGGAGCTTGAGGTCGAGGAAGAGCGGCGTCTCGGGGTCGACGACCTCCCGCACGCCCGCGGGGCCGTTGGCCGTGAAGAACTCCAATCCGAGCTTGATCCCGCCCACGACATCGCGCACGCCCGCAACGAGGGCCTGAGCGCGGGCAAGCTCGGCGGTATCGATGGCGCAGAGGATCGGGTTCGTCACGCTCATGAGGTGTTATATAGCGGAAGGTCCCGCAGCCGTCCCGCTGCCTCATGCGAAAGCCGTGCCAGGGCCGATGCCTTCACGTCGTGACGCGCTCGAGCGCGAGTTGCGCCGCGGCGAGGTCCTCGAGCCCGGTGCCCACCGACTTGAAGAGCGTGATCTGGTCGTAGTAGCGCCGGCCCGCGCGGCTGCCGCGGGTTAAATCGAAGAGGTCGCCGGCGACGTCGTCCTCGCGCAGCACGCCCGAGCGGATCGGCTGCACGATGTCGCCGGCCTCCTTGAGCGCGCCATCGCGGGTGTCGACGAAGACCCGGGCGCGCTTCACCACCTCGTCGTCGGCTTCGCGCATCTCCGGCGTGAAGCCGCCAACGAGGTCGACGTGGGTTCCGAGCTTCAGCCAATGGCCGCGAATGAGAGGATCGCGCGCGAGGGTGGCACAGGAGACGATATCCGCGCCGCGTACGGCGTTGGCGAGGTCCTCGGTCGCGGTCAGCGTGAGATGCCGCCGGCTCAGCCGGTGCGCGAGCTTCTTCGCCTTCTCGATGTTGCGGCCCCAGACCGCCACGTGTTTGATGGGGCGGACGCTGGCGTGCGCCTCGATCAAATGCGAGGCGAGCGCGCCGGTACCCACCATCAGCAGCCGCTCGGCATCGGGCCGGGCCAGGTACTTCGCGGCGAGCGCCGAGGCCGCCGCCGTGCGCCGCGCGGTGAGCGCCGGGGCGTCCATCAACGCCAGCGGGCGGCCGGTCTTGCCGTCCAGCAGAAGATAAGTGCCTTGCAACGTGGGCAGCGACTGCTCGCCATTGTCCGGAAACAACGTGACCAGCTTGACGCCGATGTGTCGGCCCGTTTGCCAAGCGGGCATCAGCAGCAAGGTCGCGTCGCGTCCGCCCGGAACCGGCACGCTGTGATGGTGTCGCGCCGGCACCTCGCAGCCGCCGCGGAACATCTGCCGGAGCGCCTCGATGGTGGAGTCGAAATCGAGCGCCGCCACCACCTCGGAGGCGCCCAGCACGTGCATCGGGTAGGGCGGCTGATTGCGCATCAGGAGTGCGGCACGATCACCGCGGTGCCCTTCGCCCGTTGCTCCGCCGCCGCGAGGTCCCGCTCCAGGGATTCGATGCGTCGCGCGCGTTGCCGCGCCGCCCGGCGTGCGCCCCAACTCCAGATCCAGGCCACGAGTAAGCCGATGAGAAATCCCACGAGCAGCGCCAGCAGCACCACCAGATAGAGTGGTGCCGCGAGCTCGAAGGAGAGCGGCCAGAAGATAAGCGTGACGCCCGCGCGGTTAGAGACCGCGAAGACCACGCAGACAAGCGCCACCAGGGCGGTGATCAGCCAGTAGAACACTCTCACGCCCGCACCTTACCGCCACCGGCCAAAGCCGGCCAGCCGCGTCAGGTCGGCTCGTTGAGGCGCTCGCGCAGCTGCTTGCCGGTCTTGAAGAACGGAATGTGCTTCTCGGCCACCTGCACGCTGGCGCCCGTGCGCGGATTGCGCCCGACCCTCGCCTCGCGCCGCTTCACCGAGAAAGCGCCGAACCCCCGCAACTCCACCCGGTCCCCCCGTGACAAGGCCGCCGCGATCTCATCGAAGATCGCGGTGACAATCCGCTCGACATCGCGCTGGTAGAGATGCGGATTGAGCTCCGCCAGACGCTGTATCAGTTCTGATTTCGTCATGGCCCGCTCCCCCTCATCGGGCTTATGCCGCGTCTCCAGGAGAGGGTGCCAAACTGCCGGTAGACCGTCAAGAAAAAGCATGGGAGATGAGGCGGTTAAGGCCGGCTTCGGAATCGGCGTTCGGCGGAACGGGAAGCTCACCGCGAAAAATGGCGTAAAACGGCGCTTATCCGGAGGTGGTTATACTAACCGGAGGTTGTGCGGCTCACGCGATGCGCGCGGGCTCGCCCAGCTGGGTCGAGATCGCGGCGGCGGCCCGCGCTAGGGGCTTCAGGAAACGCCGCAGGGCGCCTTTGCCCAGGAACCGCTCCGTTGGCATGGTCAGGCTCAGCGACGCCACGACCGCTCCACCTTGGCCGCGCAGCGGCACGGCGATCGCGCAGACTCCCCGGCGCCACTCCTCCTGGTTTATGGCGTAGCCGCGCTCGCGGACGAACGCCAGCTCGCGCGCGAGCGCCGCCGGCTGGTCGATCGTGGCGCTGGTATAGCGCGTAAGCGGCGCAGTACCGGACAGCAGTGCGGCGGGCCGAAAGGCCAGAATCGCCTTGCCCGTGGCGGAGCAGTGCGCCGGAGCCCGCTGGCCGACATAGGTGTCGACCCGCACGGGATGCGGCGCCTCCAGCCGGTCGATGATGACGACGCCATCCCCCTCGAGCACCGCCAAATGCGGCGCCTCGCGGGTCTCCGCCAACAGGGCTTCCAGGTGCGGCCGCGCCACGTCCCGGAGCGTCAGGCGCCGTACTACCTGGGCGCCCAAGGCCCAGGATTTGAGCGTCGCGCGATAGCGGCCGGTCTGGCCATGCTTCTCGGCGTAGCCGCGGGCGGTGAGGGTCGCGAGAATTCGGAACAGCGTCGGTCCGGAGACGCCGAGACGCCGGCTGAGATCGGTGAGGCTCGTATCCTCGACGCTCGAAAGCGCCTCCAGGATGTCGAGACCCTTCGCCAGCGTCGCCGTGAAGTAGGCCGGGCGCCCCGGTGCGGGACTCGGGGTCGCGCGTCTTGACATCGGGCGGGAACCCATCGTCGAATAATGAAAAGAGCTTTCAACATTTGAAAACTCGGGTCAAGCCCTTCGGGAGGAGCGCCGGATGAGCACCAATCGCGTCACTAAGGAGATCTCGGTCTTCGATTGCGACAGCCATATCGTGGAGCCGCCGGCGGTCTGGGACGAGTACGTGCCGCAGAAGCAGCGCGCGTGGATCAAGACGCAGTTCTGCTTCCACACGGACACCGACATCCTGCACATCAACGGCCGTGCGGTGCCGGCGGCGCGCGAGCGCTCCAATGCCGCCGAGGTCGGCTGGCCGCGCTGGAACAAGAAAGAGGTCGGCGCGCTGACGCCGGGCACGCCGGAATGGCAAAAGAAGTTCGGGCGGCTGCTGGGCTGCCGCGACCCGCATGCGCGGCTCAAAGACATGGATGCGATCGGCACGGATCAGGTGATGCTGTTTCCGACCTGGTTCGTGCGCCTCGCCTTGCTGCGCGACCCCGGCGCGGCGGCGGTCCTCGCGCGCGCCTACAACGACTGGGTCCACGACTATTGTGCTCTGGATCGGCAGCGGCTCTTCCCCTGTGCCGTGCTGCCGATCCAGAGCGTCGAGCATTCGATCGAGGAGCTCCGCCGCGTCGCCAAGCTGGGCTTCAAGGCGGCGGCGGTGCGGCCCTGCTTCTGGAACGGCCGCTATCCGACGCTGCCCGAGTTCGATCCGCTCTGGCGCGAATTCGACGTGCTCGGCGTGGTGCTCGCCATGCACACCTTCCCCTCGCGCGAGGCGCTGACGCCGGACTGGGCCGAGCGCATGGCGAAGGCGCGCGGCTCGGGCCAGGGCCTGCTGTTCACCGACGAGGCCGTGGTCTATTCGCCGGGCCAATTCGTCTCCAACATTGCTTTCGCGATGGACCCGACCATCGACACCTCGGAGACGCTCGGTTTCGTGATGGAGGCGATGACCTGGCTCACCACCGTCTTGCAGACGGGATGGCTCGAGAAGTTTCCGACGCTCAAGGTGGCCGTGCTCGAATCGAATGCAAGCTGGCTGCCGCTGGTGCTCTCGAAGTGCCGAAACTTCAACGACCTCTTCCGCTTCCAGCGCAACCGCGAGATCAGGGACCCCCACGAGGCCTTCTACGAGCGCTGCGCCATCGGCTTCGAATCCGACGAGGATCTGGTTTATCGGCTCTGGGACACTTTCGAGCCGATCGCGATCTGGTCCTCCGACTATCCGCATCACGACGCCGAGGACGCCTGGGACGCGCTCCACCACATGGCCGTGCACAAGGTGCCCGCGGCGGCGCAGAAGAAGCTCTTGGGCGAGAATGCCCGCAAGCTCTACGGCATCGAGCCGGTGATGCGCGTCAAGGAGCGCATCGAAGACTACAAGCCCGCGATCCTCGCGTGGTGAGGCCGGCATGACGATGGCGCCGAAAGGCGAGCTGCTGATCGGGGGGCGCAGGCGCGCGGCCGAGGCCGGCACTCTGCCTGTGGTGACCCCGAGCGATGGCGAGGTTTTCGCCCGGATCGGTCACCGCCCGGTTTGGGGAGACCTTAGGCTAGAGCGCTCGGAGTCTCGATCGCGTAGATCCGCACGGGAATGCCGTCGATCGTGTCGTCGTGGTCGAAGCGCTCGCCGATTTTCTCGGCGACACGGATCGAGGGGCGGTTCTCGGGAATGATCACGCTGACGAGGCGGCGAAGGCCGAGCGTGCCGAAGGCCCAGTCGCGGATGGCGGTGGCGGCCTCGGGAGCGTAGCCCTGGCCCCAATGCTCGCGGGCGAGGGCCCAGGCGAGCTCGGTGCCGGGCCAGGGGTCCGGTTCGTAGAGTCCGACGCGGCCCAGGAACGCGCCGCTTGCCTTGCTCTCGACCGCGAACTGCCCGTAACCCCGCACGGCCCAATGGCCGAGCATGCCCGTGAACGCTTGCCACGCTCGGCGACGGCCCTGAGGCAGTCCATCGCCGATGAAGCGCATGACCTCGGGGTCGGCTGAGAGCGCCGCATAGGCGTCGAAGTCGCGGAGCTCCGGTCGGCGCAGGCGCAGCCGCGGGGTCTCCAGGACCGGGATCTTCGAGAGATCGAGCATGGTGTCACGCGGCACTTTGGCTCACGAAAAAGGGGCCGGCAACAGCCGGCCCCTTTGCCTTGTTGAGGGGTATCGGCGTTACTTGCCGTCTTTTTCGTCCTCGGCCTTCTCGGTCTTGTCGCTCTTCTCGGTCCGGCGCATGACGGCGCCGAGGATGTCGCCGAGGCTCGCGCCGGAGTCCTGCGAGCCGTACTCGGCCATCGCCTGCTTCTCCTCCTCGACCTCGCGGGACTTGATGGAGAGCGTGACCTTGCGTGAGGCGCGGTCGACAGCGGTGACCTTGGCGTCCACCTTCTCGCCGACGGCGAAGCGGTCGGGACGCTGCTCCGCGCGGTCGCGCGAGAGTTCGGCCTTGCGGATGAAGCCGGGGAGCCCGTCGGCGAGCGTCACCTCAATGCCGCCGTCGGTCACGGCCGAGACCGTGCAGGTGACGACGTCGCCCTTCTTGACCGATGCCAGGCTCTGCTCGAAGGGATCGTGGGCGAGCTGCTTGATGCCGAGGCTGATGCGCTCCTTCTCGATGTCGACGTCGAGCACGCGCACCTTCACCATGTCGCTCTTCTTGTAGTCCTTGATGGCTTCCTCGCCGGTCTTCTGCCAGTCGAGGTCGGAGAGATGCACCATTCCGTCGATGTCGCCGGGGAGGCCCACGAACAAGCCGAACTCCGTGATGTTCTTGACCTCGCCCTCGAGCTCGGTGCCCACCGGGTATTTCTCGGTGAAGGCCTCCCACGGGTTCGCCATGCACTGCTTGAGGCCGAGGCTGATCCGGCGCTTCACCGGGTCGACGTCGAGCACCTGCACCTCGACCTCCTGGCTGGTCGAGACGATCTTGCCGGGATGCACGTTCTTCTTGGTCCAGCTCATTTCTGAAACGTGAACGAGGCCCTCGACGCCGGGCTCCAGCTCCACGAAGGCGCCGTAGTCCGTGATGTTGGTGACGCGGCCCTTGAAGCGCGCGGCCGCGGGATATTTGAGCTCCACGCCCTCCCAGGGATCGGCCTCGAGCTGCTTCATGCCCAGGGATATGCGCTGAGTCTCTTTGTTGAAGCGGATTACCTGAACCTTGACGGTCTGCCCGATGTGCAGCGCCTCGGAGGGATGATTGATGCGCCGCCAGGCGATGTCGGTCACGTGCAGGAGGCCGTCGACGCCGCCCAGATCCACGAACGCGCCGTAATCGGTGATGTTCTTCACCACGCCCTGGAGGATCTGGCCCTCCTGCAGGTTCGCCACCAGCTCCGAGCGCGCCTCCGCGCGGCTCTCCTCGAGGACGGCGCGGCGCGACACGACGATGTTGCCGCGCGAGCGGTCCATCTTGAGGATCTGGAACGGCTGCGGCGATCCCAATAGCGGCGTGATGTCCCGCACCGGGCGGATGTCGACCTGGCTGCCGGGGAGGAACGCGACGGCGCCATTGAGATCCACGGTGAAGCCGCCTTTGACGCGGCCGAAGATCGTGCCGGTGACGCGCTCGTTCTTCTGGAAATGCTTCTCGAGCTGGGTCCAGGCTTCCTCGCGCCGCGCCTTCTCGCGCGAAAGCTGCGCGTCGCCGTTCTTGTCCTCCATCCGCTCGAGGTAGACCTCGACGGTGTCGCCGGGCTTGATCTCGGGCCCTTTGCCGGCCGGCGTGAATTCCTTGAGCGGCACGCGACCTTCGGATTTGAGGCCTACGTCGATCAGCACCATGTCGTTCTCGATGGTGATCACGCGGCCTTTGACCACGGTGCCTTCGAGGCCGGAGCCGCTGCCCAGCGTCTCCTCCAACAGCGCTGCGAAACTCTCCTTGGTGCCTTGAGCCTCGGTTCCGGATAGGGCGGCCATTCAAACTCCCGCTGATCCCAGGGGATTGTCGACGCCTCCGAGGCCGGGGATCGCGGCTCTCAGGAGACGGGCCACCGACGGGGTCGGGCGCGGTGGCATGAGCCCGGTCCTGCGGGCGCGCAACGGCCGAAACCGCCGGATTCTCCCAGTATTCAGAGAGACTTGCCGGCCAGCTTGCCGTCGATGTAGGCGATGGCGGCGGCAAACGCCGCCTCGGCACCAAATGCCGTCGTGTCGAGGACGAAAGCGTCGTCGGCGGGCTTGAGAGGCGCCGCCTGACGGCCGCTATCGCGCGCGTCACGATCCTTCATGTCCTGCAGGACGCGCTCGTATATAGCCTCGACCCCCGCGGCCCGCAACTCTTTGAATCGGCGGGTCGCCCGCGCGTCGACACTGGCGGTGACGAAGATCTTCGCGTCGGCATCGGGGCAGACGACGGTGCCGATGTCGCGCCCATCCAGCACGGCACCGCGCTCGCGGCGCCGATGAGCGAAGTCGCGCTGGAACGCAAGCAACGCCGCGCGCACGCCGGGAATCGCGGCAACTACAGAGGACGCCTGTGCCACGCGCTCCTCCTTGAGCCGAGGATCGCCGAGGTGCTCGGGCCGCACGCGCTTCGCCGCCGCCTCGGCCACCGCGGGATCGGCGGGATCGCCGCCGGCGAGCAGGGCCTCCAGCGCAGTGGCGCGGTAGAGCCGCCCGGTGTCGAGGTGATCGAGGCGATAGTGCTGCGCGATGCGCCGTGCGAGCGTGCCCTTGCCGGCGGCAGCGGGCCCGTCCACCGCAACGATCACGCCTTCGCCTCCGCGAGCGTGGCACCGAGCCCGTTCATCAAGCGGACGAAGCCGGGGAAGCTCGTATTGATGGTCTCGCCATCGTCGATCGAGACCGGGCGCTCGGCGGCGAGACCCATCACCAGGAACGCCATGGCGATGCGATGGTCGAGGCGGGCCGCGATCGCGGCGTTGCCGCGCGGACGGCCGCCCAGCCCCTCGACCGCGAGCGTGTCGCCCTCGATCTCGACGGTGACGCCGCAGGCGGCGAGGCCTTCCGCGACGGCGGCGAGCCGGTCGCTTTCCTTCACGCGCAATTCGCCGAGCCCGCGCATCACGGTCCGGCCCTGCGCGAAGGCCGCGGCGACGGCGAGCACGGGGTATTCGTCGATCATGCTCGGCGCGCGCTCGGCGGGCACCTCGATGCCTTTGAGCGGGCTCGCGCGCACGATGAGATCGGCGACCTCCTCGCCGCCGGCGGCGCGCACGTTCGCGCGCTCGATCCGCGCGCCCATTTCGGCGAGCGTCGCCAAGAGCCCGGTGCGGAGCACGTTGATGCCGACGCCGACGATCTCGATCTCCGAGCCCGGCAGGATCAGCGCGGCCACGATCGGGAACGCGGCCGAGGAGGGATCGCCGGGCACCACGAGATCGCCGGCCTTGAGCTCGACCTCGCCCTTGACGCGGATCTGCCGGCCGCCGTCCGACGTCGCCGTCGTGACCACCGTGGCGCCGAAATGGCGCAGCATGCGCTCGGTGTGATCGCGCGTCGCCAACGGCTCGATCACCGTGGTCTCGCCGGGCGCGTTCAAGCCGGCGAGCAGCACCGCCGACTTCACCTGCGCCGAGGGCACTGGCAGCGTGTAGGAGATCGGCAGCGGATCGGTGGCGCCGACCAGCGTGAGTGGCAGGCGATCGCCATCGCGGGCGAGAATGCGGGCGCCCATCCGCTCGAGCGGCCGCGCGACGCGGCCCATCGGCCGGCGACGCAGCGACGCATCGCCGGTGAAGACGGCCGTGAGAGGGCTGCTCGCGAGCGCCCCCAGCATCAGCCGTATGCCCGTTCCAGAGTTGCCGAAATCGAGCACGTCGCCGGGCTCGGCGAAGCCGCCGACGCCGACGCCCGTCACCGTCCAGACACCGTCTGCGCCACGCTCCGCCTCGGCGCCGAGCGCGCGGACGGCGGCGGCGGTGCGCAATACGTCCTCCCCCTCCAGCAATCCCTCGATGCGCGTGCGGCCGACCGCAAGAGCGCCCAGGATGAGCGCGCGATGCGAGATGGACTTGTCTCCCGGCACGGAGATCCTACCTCTCAGGGGTCCTGCGGTGCCGGAAGTGAGAGGCGTCACGGTACGGGCAATCCAAGCGGTTGCGAGGGCTTCGTTCCTAGCACATCGGGCGCGGACCCCGACAGTCTCGCGAGGGAGCCCCGGACAACCCGATATTTTTGCTTTTGACAGACCCTCGGGTTCGTGGCAATTGGCCGCCTTCCCCCGAGGGCCGCAGGGCATTGGCGGCAGCAGGAGAGCAAGAGTGGCGAAACCGGAATGGGGCGCGAAGCGGATCTGCCCGAGTTGTGGCGCCCGCTACTACGATCTGCACCGCGACCCGATCATCTGTCCCAAGTGCGGCACGCAATATGATCCCGAGGCTCTGCTGAAGACGCGACGCAAGGCGCCGGTTCAGCCGGTCGAGCCAGAGGTCGAGAAGAAGAAGCCGGTGCCGGAAGTCGAGCCCGAGGCCGAGCCCGAGGAAGCCGCCGAGGTCGCCGAGGGCGAGACGCCGGCCGAGGGCGCCGAGGAGGAAGAGGAGGAGGAGGTCATCGAGGACGCCTCCGAGCTCGGCGAGGACGAGGACGATATGGCCGAGGTGATCGAGAACGTCGACGAGGAGGAGCGCTGAGAGCGCCCGTTAGATTCCGCTCCCGGAGCGGGCGCCGAATGCGCTAAAATCGGGCGACTTGCGGGGTCATAGCTCAGCTGGGAGAGCGCCGCAATGGCATTGCGGAGGTCCGGGGTTCGAACCCCCGTGGCTCCACCAAATAAATCAAGGGCTTAGCTGGAAACGGCTAAGCCCTTAGATTTTGTAGGGAAGCGCTGGGGAAGCAGCTGGCAAGAGCCGGATGAGGCCGTCCGAAATTTGGGTTTGAGCGCTCACGCCGAGCGCTATGCCCGAGATCGAGTCGCACGGAAAGCCTCGGCTTAGAGATTCATCGGCCACAAATACCGCGGCGGCGCTTGATGACAACGAGACCGGTCCGACGGCTGTGCTGCTGCCCAAGCGAGCGTGCTGCTGGCTAGGGCACCGAGTGCAGATTTCAATTTCACCCGGCGCCACTGGGCTCCACTCCTACGCCGAATCCTACGCCCGGCCGTCAAGCCATTCCCTCTCGTGGGCCGCCGATGTAATCAGGATGCATGAGCAAGGAACCCTCTTCAGGTGGCGGCAAACCGTCGCAATCCAGCGAGCCAGAATCTGGACTTGGCGAGACCGCAGTTGAGGCTCCAGTCACGCGGCAAGTCCGCGCCTACCGCATTGGGCCCGGCGGGCTAGACGAGCCCGCGGAGACCAAGGCGTCGGATGCCGCGGCCACACCACTGAGTGAGTCTCCGCCCGAGTTGCCATTCGGTCCACACGCCATAAAGGCTTTCGCGGATCCGAAGCTCGTGCGTCGCCTCAAAGAGATCGAGGACAATCGCCCTCAGATCAAAGGCAAGCGCTATATATGGACTTCCCCTTCGAAATATCAGGAAGTGGATTCACACCCGGAGTGGACGGAAGAGAAACGTCAGGCGGAGCAGTCGGTGTGGGAGGACTTCTACGACAGACTGAGCGCTGGCGAGATCGAAGCCGTGGGGGTGCCGATCTATTCAGCGGACGGTCAAGACAAGGTCATTCCAGCTCCTCGCGTTCGAGCGCTCATGGAGCGGCGCGGCGTTCTCTACTTTTGCTCGCGCGGCAGATGGCGAGAGGGGTCCCCGGGTTGGATCGATGTTCGCGTCCGGCGGGTCATTCGAGCCGAGTTCGCTGCAGCGGAAGCTAAGGACAAGGCAACCCCGTCCATGTCGGACGCGAAGCCAACCACCCCGTCAGGAGCTGCGGGCGATGCCCCGCAGTTGGCGGCGCAGCCTTACCACACAGGAATGCCGGGCCGGCCAACCAGCTGGAACCTCGCGGAGCGAGAGTGCCGTCGGCGTTGGGCTGCGGGTGAGCGCTATCCCTCGACTGGAGTCTGGGCGGATTTGCTTTCCAAATGGCTCGCGGAGACGCATCCCGATGCGCCCCCGCTATCCATAAAGGCCCTGCGGAACCGCCTTGCGCGGTTGCTGAGTGAGCTGCGCGCTGGAACCGTGACGCGCCCGGAATAAAATGCGGCACATAATATCGGGCATCTGATTCGGGCGGGATGTTTCCCCTATTTTGCCTTCGCTGACGACGTAATGCAGCGAGGGTTACATGCATACGAAGGAATACCTGTCCCGTAGAGAGGCCAGCGACTATCTGAAGTCGCGCGGTTTGCCGGTGGCGGTTGCGACGCTCAACAAGCTTGCCTGCGTCGGCGGCGGCCCGGTCTTTCAGTCCTTTGGCCGGCTGCCGCGCTACCGCCCGGCGGATCTGGATGCGTGGGCGGCCGCGCGCTTGTCCAAGCCGAGGCGGAGCACGTCCGATCGGTCTCACGACCTGCCCATTGGCGGTGCGCCAGCCGAGCAGGGGGGCTGAGCATGCGTACTGCAAGCAATGCACTGGCGCGGCCAATTTGCACGGTGCCCAGTAACCGAGATCGATGCACCTGGTGCGGCCCGCGTCCCCGGGCCTTCGAGCGCGCAGGCTTGACGCCCGAGGAATGCGTCGCGCTCGCTGCGCACAGCGGCCTGACGGGTGAGACCGTCGATGGACAGCCTGTCGTGGCCGCGGTCCTGATCTTGCGGCGCGAGATGATCCGATTCACGCGCATGCCGCGGGAGGCATGGTGCGATACCGATTGGCCGATGTTCTGCTGCCCCTGGTCGAGGTTCCCGAAGCATCGGCGGCCGATCCTGCATCATGGCCCCGCCTATCGGGCCGCCAGCGGCGAGGCGCAGCCCTTCGAGCTCACAGCCGTTGGCAGCTTCGCCCTCGAGCACCGGGTGTCCCATTGCCCGGTGGCGCCGGGTGGCGGCTATTGCCTCCGCTACATCCGGGTGCCCGAGCTTCATCGGCGGATGCTCGATCCCTGGACGGGCAAGCTTGGCCGAGTCGCGACGGGTGACCTGCCGCGCCCAGTGCCCGCGGCATGAGCGGCGGCACGATCAATTTCGGTGCCGTGAACCGCGCCGCACTCGCTCGCCTCCCCGAACTGGTGGCGCGGTGGCTTCCGGACGGCCGCCGGCGTGGCGCTGAATGGGTGGCGCGGAACCCACGCCGCGCCGACCGCCAGCCCGGCAGCTTCAAGATAAATCTTACCAGCGGACGGTGGAGCGACTTTGCCATCGGTGTAGCCGGGGGCGATCCCGTCAGCCTGGCGGCCTATCTCGCGGACATCGGGCAAGCCGAGGCCGCCCGGCACCTCGCTGGCATGCTCGGGATGCCCTGTGGGTGAAGGCATGTTCGCGCCGCTGCCGGGTAGCGGGCGCAAACCGGCGGGATCTGTGGCGCGGGGCGAATGGGTTTCAGTCTGCGCTGTACCGGCCAATGCCCCGGCGGCGCCGGAAACGCATCCGACGCTCGCGAAACCGGTCCTCCGTCACGCCTATCACGATGCCGCCGGCGGGCTCATGGGCTATGTCGCGCGCTTCGATATCGCAGGCGGCAAGCAGTTTCTGCCGCTGACCTGGTGCAGGCACACGGACACCGGCAATGCGGCATGGCGTTGGAAGTCGTGGCCGGTGCCACGCCCTCTCTATGGGCTCGATCGGCTGGCAACTCGGCCCGACGCCCCCGTGATCGTGTGCGAGGGTGAAAAAGCCACGGATGCCGCCAGCCGGTTGCTTCCCGACTACGTCGCGGTGACGTCGTCGCATGGAAGCAAGTCGGCGGCGAAAGCCGATTGGGTGGCGCTGCGGCAGCGTCATGTCGTCATCTGGCCTGATGCGGATGAAACCGGGGACAACTACGCCGCGGGGGTTGTGCGGTGTCTCGCGGCGATCGGCGTAGCCGCGCGCGTGCTGCCGGCACAGCCGCGGGTGCCCGAAGGCTGGGACGCACACGATGCCGAGCGCGATGGCTGGACCCAGGCGCGCACCCTCGAGCTGGTCCAGCAAGGGGGCTCGACCGCTCGATCGGCACTCTCGTCCCGAAACAAGGACGCGGCAGCCGATGCCAAAGCCGAGGCGGCCCGGAACGGGCGCCGGGGTGCCGCGCCACCGCAGCGGGATCAAGTGCTCCAGCTCCTGGACGGCGTGGAGCTCTGGCACGATGGGGATCGCGAGGCCTTCGCGACGATGCCGGTGAATGGGCATTTCGAGAACGTGCCCGTACGGAGCCGCGAATTTCGCCTGTGGATCACCGGCCGGTACTATGCCGCCCATCGCGGCGCACCGGGTACCCAGGCGTTCGAGGAGGCGCTCGGCGTCATCGAGGCCAGCGCCGTCAACGATGGTCCGTGTCACGCGACGTTTCTGCGGGTAGGAGAGTTTGGAGGACGATTGCTCCTGGACCTCGGCGGACCCGACTGGCGCGCCATCGAGATGGGACCCATGGGTTGGCAGGTCATCGATCGCGCACCCTGCAAGTTCCTCCGATCGCGCGCAATGCGTGCGCTTCCCGTGCCCGAGCCCGGTGAGTGCATCGAGACCTTGCATGAGTTCGTCAACAGCGACGATGCCGACTTCAATCTGTTCGTGGCTTGGCTGGTAGCGTCGCTGCGCCCGCGGGGGCCTTATCCGATCCTGGTGATCGGTGGCGAGCAGGGCGCCAGCAAGACCACGGTGTCTCGCCTGGCGCGGGGCCTGGTCGACCCGAACGTATCGCCGATCCGGGCGGCGCCCAAGGACGATCGCGACCTGCTCGTTGCTGCGGTGAACTCCTGGGTGCTGGCGCTCGACAACCTGTCCGCCGTGCCAGCATGGCTCAGCGACGCACTCTGCCGGATCGCAACGGGTGGCGGCTTCAGCACGCGCACGCTGCACAGCGATCGTGACGAGACCGTTTTCACGGCTACGCGTCCGCTTATCCTCAATGGCATCACGGACCTGGCGGCTCGGCCGGATTTGCAGGATCGGGCGCTGTGCCTTTCATTGCCGGCCATCCCCGAGGCGCAGCGGCGGCCGGAGCGGGAATTCTGGGACGCTTTCGATGCAAAGGCGCCGACGATTCTGGGGGCACTCCTTGACGGTGCGTGCGCTGGGCTGCGTAACCTCGCCAGCACGCGGCTCGATCACTTGCCGCGCATGGCGGACTTCGCGCTATGGGCCGAGGCCGCGGCGCCCGGGCTCGGCTGGGAGGACGGCGAGTTCTCGCGCCTCTATGCGGCCAATCGAGCGGGTGCAGTGCAGGTGTCGCTCGAGAACAGCATCGTCGCACAAGTGCTCTCCAATTACATACTGTCGCGCGTTGATCCGGACGAAGGCTTCTCGGGCACGGCCTCGGAGCTGCTGGTTGCGCTTGAGGCGGATAGCACCGAGACGATGCGTAGGTCGCGGAGCTGGCCCCGCAGCGCCGCCGAGCTGGGCGGACAACTCCGCCGCATGGCGCCGCCCCTGCGCTCCAGCGGCATTGCCATCGACTGGCGCCGCGAGGGTCAGGGCCGCAAGCGGATGCTGCACATTCGCCGCATTACCCGCTGAGGGGCGCTCGCCGCGGGCCGCTCCGGCTTTCTCCGCGCGCCCATTGTGGATTGAATCGCCGCACCGACCGTGCGCGGACCAGCGCTCCGCAGCCGCGGCTCGGCGGGGGCAGGAATGCCGGTGTCCATCAGGAGACGGACAGCTCGGACAGCGACGGACAGTGCGGCGATTTCCCGTGAGCCATTGATGCGCAATCGTTATGGACGGCGCGGACAGGACGGACGGCCCGATACCTTCAGACTCTTGGAGGAGTTCCTGTGACTATGCGGCTGTCGCAAGCCTTCAGCGGGGTGAGCACGTCAATTAGGAATAAGAGAGGCAAGATGCCGTCCGTCCCGTCCGCCGTGGCCATATCAGAACGTGGTCATAGGCCTCCACTGCGGGGACATGCCGGCCTACGCCTGTCCGGCCCGTCCGTCTCAGGCGCCAGTGTGGTTGATGATGGCCGGCCGGTTCGTCACCACACATTCCCATCAGCGCAAAGTGGTGCTGGTCTCCATTACCACGGGGCACAAGACAGGCAGCTCTGTCCTGTCGTCGGCATTGCTAGTCGACTGCCGGGCTCACGGGTCCTTCCTGGCAGAGAACGAATACGGGTGGCCGGAGCGTGGGATCGCGCTAGTGCGGAAGTTCAAATTTGATGCACCAGTTTTTCTGTTGCGCAACAGCGCAACAGGATGCAAAGCGATGCTAGTCACGTGAGTCTAAAATGCGCAGCATACTGCCGGTTCTGTTTTCGGGCAGAGGCGTTTGACGGACGAGTGAAGTGGACCCCATCGGTGGGACCATTTTGCGCGGTTTCTTAGTTG
>DATNIT010000104.1:0-47812 GCA_035604335.1 Allostellaceae bacterium
ACCGCATCGAGAATGCCTTCTGCCGCCTGAAAGACTTCAGACGTATCGCCACGCGATACGATCGGATTGCACGAAACTTCCTCGCATCGATCTGTCTGGTCGCCGCCATCGTGTGGTGGATTTTATGAGTCTGGACCCTAATCAGGCCTCGCGGGCCGGGACGGCCCGGTCATCTTTTGTTTACCAATAGGTCCCAGCATTGCCCGGAGGGGGGCTCAGCCGAGCCGCCTGCCGCGGAGATGCCGATGGTCATGAAGCTTCCCGTTGCCGGCTTCCGCGGTGGTGATGAAGAGGCCGCGCCGCCCGGCCACGACGATATCTTCTCCCGCGCCGACGCCGAGATGGTCGCCCGCCTGGAAGTCCTGGGGGTGGATGCCAAGCGGCTCCCGCGCATCGCTGTCGGCTCGCTCGACAAGGCCGGCGATGACGCCGCGGCACGGTCGATCTCGGTGATCATCCCGGTCTACAACGAGGCGCAGAATATTCCGCCTCTGTTCGAGCGCCTCTTTGCCGTGCTCGACGGCCTCGGTCGGCCCTTCGAGGTCATCGCGGTGAACGATGGCAGCACCGACCGATCGATCGACGCATTGCGCGAGGCTGCCGCCGCGCGCGCGGAATTCAAGGTAGTGAACCTCGCACGCAACTACGGCCAAACGGCAGCGATGATGGCTGCGCTCGACTTCGCCACCGGCGAGATCATCGTGCCGATCGACGCCGATCTGCAGAACGATCCAGCCGACATCCCAGCCCTGCTCGCCAAGCTCGACGAGGGCTACGACGTGGTGTCGGGGTGGCGGAAGGACCGGAAGGACG
Organism: Allostellaceae bacterium; assembly: GCA_035604335.1. Lineage (GTDB taxonomy): Bacteria > Pseudomonadota > Alphaproteobacteria > ATCC43930 > CGMCC-115725 > DASZHJ01. The sequence continues at coordinate 814 of DATNIT010000104.1, forward strand.
ACGCGATCAAGAAGAACCTCGTCAGCCGGATCGCGAATTCGTTGATCTCCTGGATATCCGGCGTGCGGCTGCACGATTACGGCTGCTCGCTGAAGGCGTACCGGCGCAGCGTCATCCAGGGTGTGCGCCTCTATGGCGAGATGCACCGCTTCGTGCCGATCTATGCGTCCTGGTACGGCGCTCGCATCGCCGAGGTGCCGGTGCGCCATCATCCCCGAGTCCACGGGGCCTCGCATTACGGTCTCGAGCGCATCTTGAAAGTATTGCTCGACCTGGTCGTCGTCCGCTTCCTCGACCGGTATCTCGGCAAGCCGATCTATGTCTTCGGCGGCTTCGGTCTGCTTTGGCTGGCGGTCTCTTTCGCGACGCTGATCTACGTTTTCTACCTCAAGCTGTTCGACAGCATCTCCATGATCCTCACACCTCTGCCGATGCTGGTCGCGACGTCATTCATGATGGGCATCATGAGCATCCTCATCGGCATCCTCGCCGAGATCGTCGTGCGCATTTATTTCGAGTCGCAGTCGAAGCTGATCTACCACACCCGCGAGACCCTGAACCTCGATCCACCGCGCCGGACCTGACGTCACCATGTGCGGGATAGCCGGCTTTCTCGGGGATGGCCGCCGCGAGCATCTCGCCGCGATGACGCGGGCGCTTTCGCATCGAGGTCCCGACGACGAGGGCTTCCACATCGACGAGGAGCACCGGGTCTTCCTGGGCTTCCGCCGTCTCGCCGTCATCGATCCCGCCGGCGGCCGGCAGCCCATGTGGAACGAGGACGGCTCCGTCTGCGTCATTTTCAACGGCGAGATCTATAACCAGGCGGAGCTTCGCGCGGAGCTCGAGCGGAGAGGGCACCGCTTCCGGACCGACCACTCCGATACCGAGGTGCTTGTCCACGGCTATGAGGAGTGGGGCGCCGGCCTGCCGGTCCGCTTGAACGGCATGTTCGCTTTCGTCGTGTGGGACCGGACGCGGCAACGGCTGTTCGCCGCCCGCGATCGATTTGGCGAGAAGCCGTTTTATTACTCCTCGCAGCCGGGCTTGTTCCTCTTCGGCTCGGAGCTCTCGGCGCTGGCGCGGCATCCTCGGTTCGATCGAACGCTCGATCAGAGATCCCTGCAGAAATTTTTCGCCTACGGATATCTGCCGGCGCCGAACACGATGTACCAGAGCGCGAGAAAGCTGCCGGGCGGCTGTCACGTGGCGGTCGACCTGCGCGCCCAGACAGTCGTCGAGGCCCGCTATTGGTGCTTCCGCATCGAGGCCGAGGACCATGCTCCCGCCGACCGCGACGCCGCCCTCGCGGCGGAGTTGTGCGCGCTCATCGACCGCGCGGTCGCCCGTCGCCTCGTCAGCGACGTCCCGCTCGGCATATTCCTATCGGGCGGCGTCGATTCCAGCGCGATCCTGGCGTTTGCCGCTCGACACCGGCCCGCCCCCTCTCTCGACACCTTCACCGTCGGGTTCGACGAGCCGTCGTTCGACGAGTCCGGATTTGCGCGCGACGTCGCCCGTGCGATCGGCAGCCGCCACCATGAGAAGATCCTGAGCCTCGATGCCGCTCGCGACGCAATGGATCGGGTGCTCACCGGCCTCGACGAGCCGCTCGGCGACCCCTCGATCCTGCCGACCTATCTCTTGTCTTCGTTCGCCCGTGAGACCGTCACGGTGGCGCTGTCCGGCGATGGCGGGGACGAGCTCTTTGCGGGCTATGACCCGTTCGCAGCGCTAGAGCCGGCGCGCTGGTACAACCGGCTGGTGCCGACGCCCGTGCACCTCCTGCTGCGCCGATCCGCGGGCCTGCTGCCGGTGTCGGGCAAGAACATGAGCTTCGACTACAAGCTCCGCCGCGCGCTGACCGGGCTTTCCTACCCCTCGCACCTGTGGAATCCCGTCTGGATGGCGCCAGTCGAGCCGGCCCTGATGGCGTCGTTGTTCGAGGCACCGCTCCAAGCCGAGGAGCTCTACTCCGAGGCAATCGAGCTTTGGGATCAGTCGCGCTCGCGGAGCGTGGTCGACCGGACGCTGGAATTCTTCACGAATCTCTATCTGCAGGACGACATTCTGACGAAGGCCGATCGTGCCGCGATGAGTGTATCGCTGGAATCGCGCGCGGTCTTCCTCGACAACGATATCGTCGAGTTCTGCCGCCGCCTGCCGCACGGCTATAAGCTGCGGAACGGCCAGCGTAAATATCTGCTCAAGAAAGCCGTCGCCGGCGCCGTAGCGCCGGCCGTGCTGGCGCGGCGGAAAAAGGGTTTCGGCATCCCACTCGCGCGCTGGCTGCGCGACGTGCCCGCGGTTCCCCCGCTCGCGCCGGTTCCGGGCATACGAATGCCCTGGGTGGCCGATCGCTGGCGCAGCTTCCGTGCCGGCCAGACAGACGACCGGCTCTTTCTTTGGAGCTGGGCCAGCCTCCAGGCGGTCGTCAATCCTTCGGCGCCAGCGGCACTCCCGGCGGGCCGGACCGAGGCTCTGCGAGCGGCTGTTCCGGCTTGATGGCGGCGCGGACCAGGACAAATGGATCTCGCAACCTATGCCGTCGAGGCGGAAATCGAAGCGGATCATTGGTGGTTCGTCGGCCGTCGACGGCTTTTTGCCAGAATGCTCGAGAAGCTTCGGCTCGCCTCCGACGCCGCTATTCTGGACATCGGCACAAGCACGGGCGCCAACCTCCGCCTCCTCCGCGAGCTGGGTTTTTCCGGCGCAATCGGGCTCGACAGTAGTGTGGCCGCCATAGAATTCTGCAAGGCGAAGGGGCTTGGGGCCGTCGATTTCGGCGACGCGTGCTCTCTTCCATACGCGGACGATCGGTTTGACCTTGTCGTCGCTACCGACGTTATCGAGCATGTCGTTCAGGACGGTAGAGCACTTGACGAGATTCGCCGTGTGCTCAAGCCCGGCGGCTACGCGCTCGTCACTGTGCCGGCATTCCCGTCGCTGTGGGGTAATCAGGACGTTGTCGCGCACCATAAGCGCCGTTATCGGATGATGCCGCTGCGCGACCGCGTCATGAAAAGCGGCCTCTCGGTGGACCAATCCTTCTACTTCAACTTTCTGCTTTTCGCGCCGATCTGGGCGGCGCGGCAGGTCATTCGCCTATGGCACGTACGGCTCGCGAGCGAGGGCGAGGTCAACACGCCGCTGCTCAATCGCATCCTCGGCGCGATTTTTTTGCTCGACATTGGGATCGCCCCGCTGCTTCGACCGCCCTTTGGCGTGTCCATCCTCGCCCTCGCGCGAAAACCGACAGCGATCGGTGGCTCTGCCCGTTGACGTGGGGCCAAGAGCCCGCGCGGGATCACTCCGCTCTTCCCGGCTTTACGGCAACGCCGACGACCTGCAGCCCCGCGGGCTTCAGGAACGGGAGCCGCAGCAGTGCCTCGTCCAGGCGGCAGGACGCCCGCACGACGGAGCGGATGCCCGGCATGAATCGGAACAGCCGGTTCACCACGAGCACGTCGCTGTTCATGAACAGGCAGAACCCGATGAATCCGACTGGGTGCCAGAGGTCGCACTCGAATCCGGCCGCCTGTAGCACCGGCACGGTTTCCGCCCAGCGCAAAGGCCGCTCGGTCTGGTGATCGAGGGTGGGCAAGAGGCGATAAATCACCGCTCGGAGCGCCCGCCAGAGCCAGAAGTCGTTCAAGGGTTCACGAAAGTAGAAGCGGCCGCCCGGCTTCAGGATGCGGTGAACCTCCGAGAACAAACTCCGCCGATCACCGACGTGGTGAATGCCGCCGAGCATGAACACGGTATCGAACGCGCTATCGGCGAGAGGAAGCCGGGTCGCGTCGCCCTGGATGAAATGCAGATTGCCCGCCGGGCTCTGGCGACGCCCGGTCTGCAGCATGTTGAGCGAGAGGTCGACGCCGAGGCCGATGCCGATCTCGGGACGGAGCAGCTTGAAGGCTTCGCCGCTGCCGCAACAGATCTCCGCGACGGTGCCGAGCGCGCGCTCGCCGACCGCGTCGAGCAGCGCGCGATCGAGGTAGGCCATATAGGTCTCGGTGTGAGGATACCCCAGGTTCGTCACATATTTCGCGGCGATCGCGTCGTAGTGCTGCTGCTGGACGCGGCCCTCGGCGGAACAGAACGCTTCTGCGAAAAGCGGAATGCCGCCCGGCGCAATGGAAAACCGGCGGCCGCTTCCCTCCGCCACCAGCGCGCCGGGCTCCTGCCGCAACATCGCCCCATCCAGTGGGCTTCGCAGGAGCGGCAGCAACTCCGCCGGGACGGCGGCGCTCTCGAGCGACGCAGTCGAGGCGGGTCCTCGCGATTCGATCTGGACTTCCGCTGGCATCCGATGCTCTCCGTCGGCCGGGGCGGCCCGTGAAGAAATCTGTTAAGGTTATGACCTATAAGAAAACGAGGGCCCGAGCGCCCTTCGTTAGATGGGTCAGAATGATGAAAAAGGCGTTTCGTGGCGATGGATTTTGCGCTGGGGGTCGCCGGATATGACGCCCAGGCTATCGCGATAGGCGATGAGCGCCGATCCCGCTTCTGCCGCGGCGGTCGCCCGCGGATCGCCTGACCGGTTCGGGTATTCGTGGCATCGCTATGCCGGGATCCTGCCCGAGCACGAGGAGCAGTTCAGGCGCTGGACAGCGCCGTTGATGCCCGAGGATTGGCAAGGTGCGCGATTTCTGGACGCCGGCTGCGGCATCGGGCGGAACTCCTATTGGCCGATGACCTATGGCGCCGCCGGCGGCGTCGCGCTCGACGTCGACGATCGCACGCTCGCGCGCGCGCGGGCCAACCTCACGGGCTTTCCCGCCCTCGAGGTTAGACGGCAGAGCATCTACGAGATCACCGAGGAGAACGTCTTCGACATCGCCTTCAGTATCGGCGTCGTCCATCACCTCGAGTTTCCCGATCGCGCGGTCGCGCGGATGGCGCGCTCAGTCAAGCCCGGCGGCCGCGTCCTGGTCTGGCTCTACGGCCGCGAGAACAACGGCTGGATCGTCAATCTGTTCGACCCGCTGCGCACTGTGCTCTTCAGCCGGCTGCCCCTCGGTTTCGTGCACGCGCTCTCGTGGCCGCTCACCGCGATCCTCTGGGCGATGCTGCGCCTCGGTTTGCAGCGCCTGGAGTACCTCCGGCTCATCCGGCGGTTCTCGTTCGACCATCTCCGGGCGATCGTTTTCGATCATATGATTCCGCGGATCGCCCGGTACTACACACGGGACGAGGCCATCGCATTGCTTGGGAATGCGGGCCTCGAGGCGATCGAGGCCGTCTGGGTCAACGAGATGTCCTGGGCGGTGTGCGGGCGGAAGCCGCAGAAATAGCATCTGCCGCCGTCACGAGGGCGGCGCAACGCGATAAATCCGGAAGAAGCTGCCCTGTGCCACAGGCTGGAGCGTTGCCAGCCCCGGCTCCGATGCCGAGCCGAAATCAATCCAAAGAACGAAATCAAAATGCTTGGGCCAATCGCTCCAGTAGCGCGGCTCGCCCGAGGCGCCCGGGTGATTGGACGCTGGGTCGGCAGCCGTCGCAATCGCGCCTTCCCGTAGCATGTCCGCTGTCAGGGGCATTGCTTCCGTCTTGAACAGGCCGGCATTGCGCGCGGTGGGCACGATCGACGTCCAGCCGGTAAAGAGATAGGGGATGAAGGCCGAGCGATCGATCACCGCGAGCGCCGGCATGTGCGTGAAGGTCTCGCCCCAGCGCAGGCCGACAAACGATGGCACGACGTCGACGGGCCAGCCGCCCTTCGCGGTGTCGTCGACGATGAGCAGGCGCGCGCCGGGTATGATGACCCGCGAGGCAGCCCTGAATTCTGCAAAGCGGGGGCCGGCATCGCGCCAAACCTCGGAGATCGCCCAGACCCGGACGGCCAGCAGCATCACCGCGATGGCGGCGAACCACCCGACTGCTCGAAACCGCGACTCGTCCAATCGCGTGCTGGCGATCATCACGAACGGCAGGGCGACCGGCAGGCGGATATCGGCGAGCCAGCTCCCGCTCATCCATGTCGGCATCGCGACCGCGGCCAAGATCATCGCGACGAGCACAAGGCGCATCTCCGGCGCAAGCTTCAGCGCGCGGGCGGCGATCGCCATCGCCAAGAACGCGACGCAGACGATGAGGAGCAGCTTGTCGAAGAGAACCGCCTGCGGTCCGAAGGTGAACGGCGCCTGCAGGGCATAGACCTTGGCGCCGAGGCCCCCGTACTCTGTGTAGGTCGGCCCCGAATTCTGCAGGCTTACGATCCAGAGCAAGCCGCCGGGAATGAATTGCAGGCCGGCGGCGCAAAGGGAGAGGAAGCCGCGCAGCGAGAGCTTGCGTTCCGCGAGCCGACCGCCGAGCTCGTAGGAACCGACCGCGAGAGCGTATAGGCAGAATGCAAAGAGGTGCAGAACGAAGAGCAGGCTCGCGAGCCCCGCGAAGACCACGATGCGCGGTGCCGCCCTCCAATGTCGGCTTTCGATCCAGCCGCTGAACGCGAGCAGGAACACGCCGATCCCGAAGAGGCAGTTCAGGAAGCCCCAGAAGAGCGCGGCATTGTAAAGAAATAGCAGTGCGCTCAGTGGCCAGAGAGTGAGCCGACCGTTGAGCGCGCGGTAGAGCGTCATGGTGCCGGCCACGAGGATGACCATGGTCAGGGCGATGAAAAGCCGGCCGGCGGCCTCCAGCGGCATGACCTGGGCGAGCGGCGGCACGATGAGGTCCATGGCAAGGTCCGGCAGCAGCCGCCAGTCCACGGCGTAGTTGCTGGCGAGATCCGGAAGCGCGCCGTTTTGCGCGAGGATCCACATGCGCGCGAGATGGTTGGGATAGTCGACCAGCGGCGGCACCGCGGCCCCGAGCAGGGGCGACAGCGTCAGGCCCACCAGGACCAGAGCCACCACCAGCGAGCGGACTGTCGCCCCTGGGGTTGCCTCCCTGGTCGGCAGCGTCGCCGAAGCGGATGTCGAGAGGCTGTTCATCGGCTGGCCGCGTCTTAGGGTTCGATAGATCGGGCGCGGCCTATGGTTATCGATGGGTCTAAAGGGATCGTTAAGGATCAGCCCAGCCGCATCGCCATCCATTTCTCCGGATGCCTCGCGCCCTCGCCGGGCGATAGCCCCGAGAGCGACATCCAGCGCGAGCGATGCCAGGCGGTTGAGGAGACCTCCACCCGGAGCGTGCCGTCCGTCGGCGGGCCGGTGAGGCCGAGCGCTTCCCACGGGATCAAGGCCTCGGCGGCGATGCGCGGCTGGTCGGCGCCGAAGTAGAGCGCTTGCGCGCCGGGCACCGGCGCGCAGTCGATGGCCGCGTGCTCCGCGGGCGTGCCGAGGCAGAGCTTCGGCGCCATGGGCGGGTGGTCCTTCACCTTGGTGCGCGGCGGAATGAAATAGTAGGTGAAGTGGCGCGGGCCCGCGCCGGCGTCGACATGGAGCTCGACGCGGAACGCCTCCTGGAGCGGGAAAGCGCCGTCATAGGCGAGCAAGCCGATGTCGTAATAGTCCTGGCCGATGGTGCCGAGGGCGATGCCCTTGGGGCTCCAGCTCAGATAGGCCTCGCCGAAGGCGATCTCGCCGGGACTCGCCTTGAGCGGCGGCAGCAGCGCGGCCGGTTTCGGCCAATCGATCAGCGAGGCGTGCGCGGGATCGATCTCGGCTCGCGGCACCGGGAACGGCCGCGCGGACGACGCCACCGCCGGCGCCCCGGTCGCGTGGATCCGCGGCAGCTGCCGGTTCGCGTCGGCGAGCGCGGCGGTCAGCTCCTCGTAGGGCCGGTCCTGAGCATCGACCAGGCCGAAGTCGTAGTCCTCGCCGTCGGCGCGGCCGCCGTTGGGGTCGTCGTAGTACTGGAACCAGTCCAGGCCCAGGAGGTCCTTGATCCCTGCATAGTTGAGCGTCGCCGCCGCGGCGCCGGCCGCGCGCTCGGCCTGGGTCGCGACCGTCATGAGGTGGCCGTTGTTCCGATTGCCGGTGCGGTTCTCGCGCGCGGCGTAGAACCACTCGGAGACCATCACGGGCTTGCCCCGGGAGAGCCGGTCGAGCCCCGCGAAATAATAGGGCGCGATCCAGCCCTCGGGGCTGTCGGCGTTGTAGTTGGTGGAGATCGCGTCGACGTAGGGCGCCTCGGCCTTGACCGCCACGGGGTCGTAGTAGATCGGCAACCGGTCGCCGAGGAAGAGTGCGCCCGGATCGGCCGCGCGCAGGGAGTCGCGGACCATCCGGTAGTAGAGCTCGGCAATCTCGTAGGTCCACCGCCGCACCGCCGCGATGCCGTGGCCGCCCACCCGAAGCTGCGTGATATCGCGCGCCTTCAGCAGATCGCGCCAGGAGTGGACGTTGGCCGGCGGAACGAAATCCTTGATGAAGCGCCGCCAGTCGCCGGAATAATACCCGCGCAGCATGGCGACCCAGTGCTGCTTCGTGTAGTTGAGCGCGGGCTCGTGGGCGTAATAGTTGAAGAGCGCGCCGCCCCACCAGCCCACCTCGTTGTCGCTGAAGTAGCCGATGCGATAGGGGCTGTTGCGGTAGGGCGCCACCAGCTGCCGCGCCTTGCGCGCCATGAACCAGCCCATGTTGGGATGAAAGGGGTCGAGCCAGTGGAAGCTAGAGTTTCGCCCGAGCTCGAGGTTCACCACCTCCGGCATCTTCAGGAGATCGGGCGTCAGCGACCAGGCGCCCGCGGTATTGAAGCCCCATTGGCGCACGCGGCCGGTAGCGTCGACGATCCACCGCTGCATCCTGGGATCGACGGGATCGCTGCTATCGGGCCAGCGGATCAGGCTCGGGTCGATCGCGCCGGGATGCATCACGTTGACGCCCAGCGAGAAGAACCGCGCGCCGCAGGGCGTCCGGAGCCAGGCGCGGCCGTCGACGCGGGTCACGCGCCAGCGCGAGCTCGGCGCCTTGCCGAAATCCTCGCATGCGGCCGCCGTGGCCCCGCACGCGATCAAAACCGCCGCCGCGAGCGCGCCGCGGCGCCACCAGCTCCGTCCCGCCGATGTCACGCCGCCGTGCCGCCGACGGTCAGTTGATCCATGCGCAGCGTCGGTTGCCCCACGCCCACGGGCACGCTCTGCCCGTCCTTGCCGCAGGTCCCGATGCCGTTGTCGAGCCTCATGTCGTTGCCGATCATGCTGACCTTGGTCAGCGCCTGCGGGCCGTTGCCGATCAGCGTCGCCCCCTTGACCGCCGGCCCGACCTTGCCGTCCTCGATCAGGTACGCCTCGGCCGCGGAGAACACGAACTTGCCGGAGGTGATGTCGACCTGCCCGCCGCCGAAGTAGACGGCATAGAGCCCCTTCTTCACCGAGCGGATGATCTCCTGCGGATCCTTGTCGCCGGCGAGCATGTAGGTGTTGGTCATGCGCGGCATCGGCGCGTGGCCGTAGCTCTGGCGCCGGCCGTTGCCCGTGGGCTTGAGCCCCATGAGCCGGGCGTTCATCCGGTCCTGCATGTAGCCCTTGAGGATGCCGTCCTCGATCAGCACGTTGCGTTGGGACGGCGTGCCCTCGTCGTCGACCGTGAGCGAGCCGCGCCGGTCTGGGATGGTGCCGTCGTCGATCACGGTGACGCCGGGAGACGCGACGCGCTGGCCGATGAGCCCCGCGAAGGCGGAGGTCTTCTTGCGATTGAAATCGCCCTCGAGGCCGTGGCCCACCGCCTCGTGCAGCATGACCCCGGGCCAGCCCGGCCCCAGCACGACCATCATCTCGCCCGCGGGCGCCGGCACGGCGCCGAGATTGACCAGCGCCTGGCGCAGCGCTTCGTCCACCTGCGCCCTCCAGTTCGCGGGATCGATGAAGCGCTGGTATTCGAGCCGGCCGCCGGCGCCGGCGCTGCCCTGCTCCATGCGGGTGCCCTCGCCGACCACCACGGCGACGTTGAGGCGCACCATCGGGCGGATGTCGCCGACGCGGCTGCCGTCGGGACGGAGGATCGAGACCGCCTGCCAGCTGCCGCCGAGCGAGGCCATCACCTGCTTGACCCGCGGGTCCTTGGCGCGGGCATAGGCGTCGATCTCCTGCAGCAGCGTGGTCTTGGCGGTGAACTCCACCAAGCCCAGCGGGTTCGCCTCGGTGTAGAGGCTCCTGTTGGTACCGGGCGGAGCCGCCGCGAACACGCCGCCGGTGCCGCTCTTGACCGCGCGGACGGTCTCGCCCGCGCGCTTGATCGCGTCCTCCGAGAGTTCCGAGGCATGGGCATAGCCCGCGGTCTCGCCGGAGATAGCACGCAGCCCGAAGCCCTGGCTGGTATCGAAGCTCGCGCTCTTGATGCGGCCGTCGTCGAGGGCCACGCTCTCGGATTGGCTGTACTCGAGATAGAGCTCGCCGTCGTCCATGCCGTGGAGCGCATCGCCCACCAGCCGCTCGACGCGGGCGGGGTCCATGCCGGTTCGGTCGAAGAACAGCGAATCGATGCGGGCGAGGTCGGTCATGGCTGCAGCTCCCTGGACGCTCTGGGAAAGCGGGCGCGCGACGCTATCACGCCGCCAGGCCCGCAGACCAGATATGGGCCCCCGCCTCAGCGCTTCCAGGCCGCGGCGTGGAGGCACGCCGGCAGCTTGGCGTTGGCGAGGTCGAGATCGTCCTTGCCGATCGGAATCAGTGCCGTGACCGGATTGGGTGGGGATGGATAGGACTGGCTAAAGGTGATCTTGACCGTGCGGGTGGGTTCGGGCTGCGCCTTGCCCTTGGCCGGCGGCACCGGGCCCTCGATCAGCGCGAGCTCCCGGGTCGCGTCGGCGTAAGAGCGGAAGTTCTCGGCGCGCTTGGGGTCGTCGCAGGTCAGCAAGGCCTCGCGAATGACGCGCTCGGCGGAGGCATAGGTAAGCACGCCCACCACATGGGGCTCCGTCAGGCGCTTGTCGGCGGCATCGTCGGGCGGCGTCTCGAAGCCGGCGAAGCGCGGCGTGTCGAATTCGCGGGATATCGTGAATTCCACCGGGGGTACGTAGGTGTCGAAGAGGTGCTGGCCCTTCTCGATGTCGTAGACCGACCACCACTGCACCTCCTCGAGGCCGCGGTCGAACACCAGGATGGATTGGTTCATCACCTTGGCGCCGGCGGCTCCCACCGTGATGCCGTAGATCGGCTTCTGGCCGAGATCGCTGCCGAGCGGCCAAGCCTCGACGGTGACGTTGCCCTGGATGCCGATGTCGTCGATGACTTCCGTGGTTCGCGTCGCGGTGCGCAACACCAGGCGCTGCGTGTCCTTGTGTCCGGGCAGATAGGGATCGATCGCCTGGAACGTGACATTGGTAATGGTGATGGTCTGCTGCCCATCCTTGATCTCGTAGGAAAAGTTCGAGGCGGACTGCGCCGTTATCGGTGCCGTAACCGTTGGTGCGGGCGTCTGTGCGCTCGCCGTCCAGTCGAGCGAGAAGAACGCGAGTGCGCCGGTTGCGCACAAGGCTGCAGCACGGCACCGATCGGCTGACGCGGCTCTCATGGTTTCCCTCACCGGCGATGAGTTGATGGCGCGCTGATGGAAGCGCCCGCTATGGTAGCGGCTGATGCGCCCAACCGCGACTGCGGAGCGCGGCGAGGTGGCCGCGCGGCACCGGCGGCCGATTTTTCGCGGCCCGTCAGCCCTTTATGCGGCATAAGGTCGCAACCGAATGGGTCGCGTCCACGCGCGCAGAACGCTATTGAGAGGCGCGGCCGGTGGGGGCGCGCGGTGTTGTGAGGGGCCGCGGCTTTGGTGTAGGGTCCGACCGCATCCAACGCCGCGCAGTATTCGCAGTTCGGGATGTGCGTGGCGTCCCTCCGGCGGAGAGTGTACGCGGTCCGGGCAATCGCGCCCGAGGGCGCGGCGGTCATATTCAGAGGCGAGAGGCTCGAGGAAGCATGGGATTGGCAGCGCGCGCGACCGCAAGGCGGGGGATTGGGGGCGTGCTCGCCTCGTTGGTGCTCGGAGCGAGCGCGGCTCGCGCGGAGGAAGCCCATGACTGGCAGCTGGGTTTCCAACCCGCGGCCTCGGCGGTGCGCGAGCGCATCGACTTCCTGCACAACGACATCCTGCTGCCGATCATCACGGTGATCTCGCTGTTCGTCCTGGGGCTCCTGCTCTGGGTGATGATCCGCTACAACGCCAAGCGCAACCCGGTACCGTCCAAGATCTCGCACAACACGGCGCTGGAGATCGCCTGGACCTTGGTGCCGGTGCTGATCTTGGTCCTGATTATGATCTACTCCTTCCCGCTGCTCTACTTCATGGACAAGGCCGAGCACGCGGACATGACCCTCAAGGTGACGGGGCACCAGTGGTACTGGAGCTACGAGTATCCCGACCAGGGCGGCGTCTCTTTCGATAGCAACATGATTCCCGAGGAAGACGCGGCGAAGCTCCACAAGAATCGCCTGCTCGATGTCGATTTTCCGGTGGTGTTGCCGGTCAATACCACGATCCGCATCCTGGTCGGCGGTGTCGACGTGATCCACAGCTGGTTCGTGCCGTCCTTCGGCGTGCAGGAATACGCCGTGATCGGCCGCACCAACGAGAGCTGGGTCAAGATCGACCGCGAGGGCACGTTCTACGGCCAGTGCAACCAGATCTGCGGCGTCAATCATTCCTTCATGCCGATCGAGGTGAAGGCGGTTTCGAGCGACAAGTTCGTGACCTGGAGCGCTTGCGCCAAGGCGGCCGCCAACGATCAGGCGAGAGCGGCGTGCTATGCGCCGCTCGAGACCGCCGACGCGGACGAGACGGAAAAGGACCCCGCCCGAGTGGCCGCCAACGCGCCGGCCTCGGACGTCGTGAAGTAGCAGGGAGCACGAGGATCAGACCATGGCTCAGGGACCAGCGAGCGCCCACGTCGACGATCACGGCCACGAAAGCCACTATCCCGGCTTCTTCACCCGGTGGTTCTTCTCCACGAACCACAAGGATATCGGCACGCTCTATATCCTGTTCGCGATCTGCGCGGGGTTGATCGGCGGCACGATCTCGCTGCTGATGCGCTACGAGCTGATGACGCCCGGCGATCACCTGCTGCAGGGCAACCACCAGCTCTTCAACGTGATGATCACCGCGCACGGCCTCATCATGGTGTTCTTCATGGTGATGCCCGCGATGATCGGCGGCTTCGGCAACTGGTTCGTGCCGCTGATGATCGGCGCGCCCGACATGGCGTTCCCGCGCCTCAACAACATCAGCTTTTGGCTTCTGGTGCCGTCGTTCCTGCTGCTGATGGGCTCGACCCTGGTGGGCGAGGGCGCCGGCGTCGGCTGGACGGTCTACGTGCCGCTATCGACGACCTGCATGCACGATGGAACTCCCTTCGGGGCATGCCATCCCGGACCCTCCGTGGACATGGCGATCTTCTCGCTGCATCTGGCGGGCGCCTCGTCGATCCTGGGCGCCATCAACTTCATCACCACGATCTTCAACATGCGCGCCCCCGGCATGACCATGCACCGGATGCCGCTCTTCGTGTGGTCGATCCTGGTGACGGCGTTCCTGCTGCTGCTGTCGCTGCCGGTGCTCGGCGGCGCCATCACCATGCTGCTCACCGACCGCAATTTCGGCACCACCTTCTTCGATCCCGCCGGCGGCGGCGATCCCCTGCTGTTCCTCCACCTGTTCTGGTTCTTCGGTCATCCCGAGGTCTACATCATGATCCTGCCCGGCTTCGGCATGATCAGCCAGATCATCTCGACCTTCTCGAAGAAGCCGATCTTCGGCTACATCGGCATGGCCTACGCCATGGTGGCGATCGGCGTGATCGGCTTCGTGGTGTGGGCGCACCACATGTACACCACCGGCATATCCGTCGATACGCGCGCCTACTTCACGTTCGCGACGATGGTGATCGCGGTGCCCACGGGCATCAAGATCTTCTCGTGGATCGCCACCATGTGGGGCGGCTCCATCGAGTTCAAGACGCCGATGCTGTGGGCGATCGGCTTCCTGTTCCTGTTCACCGTGGGCGGCGTCACCGGCGTGGTGCTGTCGAATGCCGGCGTCGATTTCGCGCTCCACAACACCTATTACGTCGTGGCGCACTTTCACTACGTGCTGTCGCTGGGCGCGGTGTTCTCGCTGTTCGCCGGCTTCTATTACTGGATCGGCAAGATGAGCGGCCGCCAGTACAACGAGACGCTGGGGAAGTGGCATTTCTGGCTGACCTTCATCGGCGTCAACCTGACGTTCTTCCCGATGCACTTCCTGGGCCTCGCGGGCATGCCGCGGCGGATCAGCGATTATCCCGACGCCTACGCCGGGTGGAATTACGTGGCCTCGATCGGAAGCTACATCTCCGGCGCGGCGACGTTGCTGTTCGTCTTCATCGTGCTGCAGACGCTGCTGGCGGGGAAACGCATCGGCGCCAATCCCTGGGGTCCCGGCGCCACCACGCTCGAATGGACGGTCTCCTCGCCGCCGCCCTTCCACAGCTACGACGAGCTGCCGGTGATCGGGCCCGGCGGCGGACACTGAGCCGAGCGCCGATGCCGAGGACCTGAGCGGACGTGACCGATCTCTCGTTCAACCGCGCCAGCGATTTCGCCGAGGGCGCGCGCGTCGGCGATTATGCGGCGCTGCTGAAGCCGCGGGTCATGTCGCTGGTGGTGTTCACGGGCTTCGTGGGGCTCCACTTGGCGCCCGGCCATCTCCACCCCGTGCTGGCGGCGGTCTCGGTGCTGTGCATCGCCGTGGGCGCCGGTGCCTCCGGCGCCATCAACATGTGGTACGACCGCGATATCGACGCGCTCATGAGCCGCACGGCCAACCGGCCGCTGCCCGCGGGCCGCATGGCGCCCGGCGATGCGCTCGGGTTCGGCTGCTTCCTGGCAGCCACCTCCGTCGTGCTGATGGGGCTGGCGATCAATCTGATCGCGGCGGCGCTGCTGGCGGCGACCATCGCCTTCTACGTCTTCGTCTACACCATGTGGCTCAAGCGCCGCACGCCGCAGAACATCGTGATCGGCGGCGCCGCCGGCGCCTTGCCGCCGATCGTCGGCTGGGCCGCGGCAACGGGGGACGTCGCGCCCGCGGCGCTCGCGCTCTTCGCGCTGATCTTCTTCTGGACGCCGCCGCACTTCTGGGCGCTGGCGCTCTATCGCGCCGGCGACTATGCCAAGGCGGGCGTGCCGATGCTGCCGGTGGTGGCGGGTCCGCGCGCCACCAAGCGGCAGATGCTGCTCTACACGCTCGTGCTCTGGCCCTGCGCGCTCGCTCCCTACGTCCTGGGCGTCGCCGGCGCGGTCTATGCCGGGGCGGCGCTCGCCTTGAGCGCGGTCTTCACGGGGCTTGCGGTCAAGGTCTGGCTCGATCCGACGCACCGCAGCGCCAAGCAGATGTTCGGCTTCTCGATCCTTTATCTCTTCCTGTTGTTCGCGCTCCTGCTGATCGACCGCGCGCCCCAGGCTTTGCCCGGCGTCGCGTGAGATGATCGGTCTCACCGTGGATGAGCGGCTCAAGCGGCAGCGGGCGAGGAACTGGGCGATCCTGGCGCTGCTCGGGGGCTTCGTGGCGCTGGTCTATGTCATCACGCTGGTCAAGCTGGGGGCGTTCTGATGGCGTCTGACCGCCGGCGGCGAAACCGCATCACTGTCCTGGCCCTCCTGGGCGTGGTCGGGATCATGGTCGGCCTCGATATCGCGTCCGTGCCGCTCTATCGGCTGTTCTGCGCGGTCACCGGCTACAACGGCACGACTCAGCGCGCGGCGGAGGGGCCGGCGCGCGAGCTGGAGAACCGGCTGGTCACCGTGCGCTTCGATGCGAACATCGCCCCGGACCTCGGTTGGGAGTTCCGCCCGCTCGTCAACTCGGTGCAAGTGCATCCCGGCGAGGAGCGCACGGTCGCCTACCGCGCCGTCAACAAATCGCGCAAGGGGGTCACGGGCACCGCCACCTACAACGTGACGCCGGGCAAAGTTGGGCTCTATTTCGATAAGATCCAGTGCTTCTGCTTCACGCGCCAGCACCTTGATTCCGGCGAGAGCAAGGACCTGACGGTCACCTTCTTCGTCGATCCCGACATCGCCAGCGATCCCAACACGCGCGACGTCGATACCATCACGCTGTCCTATTCGATGTTCCGGGCAAAAGACCAGGACACGCCGGCGTCCGAGAATAATGCCGTCGCGCGGCCGTCGGTCGCCGCGGCGTCGTCGCGTCCGCCCGTCAATCCACAATGAACCCCGTTCCTCGCGAGAGAATCCCATGAGCGACAGCCACGCCGGACACAAGCACCCCTACCATCTGGTGGATCCGAGCCCCTGGCCGCTCATCGGCGCGCTCTTCGCGGGCACCATGTTCGGCGGCACCGTGCTCTACATGCACAGCGCGACCTTGTTCGGCATTCCCGGGCCCTGGGTGATGGCCGTCGGTATCCTCGGCCTGCTTGCGATCATGGCGGTGTGGTGGCGCGACGTCATCAAGGAGGCGGTCCACGGCGGCTATCACACGCCGGTGGTGCAGATCGGGCTGCGCTACGGGATGGCGCTCTTCATCGCGTCGGAGGTGATGTTCTTCGCGGCCTTCTTCTGGGCCTTCTTCAACGCCTCGCTGTTCCCGACCGAGGCGACCGGCGGCGTCTGGCCGCCCAAGGGTGTGCATCCCTTCGATCCTTTCGAGGTGCCGTTCCTCAATACGCTGATCCTGCTGCTCTCGGGCACCACGGTGACGTGGGCGCACCACTGCCTGCTCGAGAACGACCGGCAGGGCCTGATCAAGGGGCTCGCGGCGACGGTCTTCCTCGGGGTCTGCTTCACCTCGCTGCAGGCTTACGAGTACAGCCACGCCGCCTTCGCCTTCAAAGACGGCATCTATCCCTCGACCTTCTTCATGGCGACCGGCTTCCACGGCTTCCACGTGATGATCGGCACCACGTTCCTGGCGGTGAACCTCGGGCGCGCGATCAAGGGACACTTCACGCCGGATCATCACTTCGGCTTCGAGGCGGCGGCCTGGTATTGGCACTTCGTCGACGTGGTCTGGCTGTTCCTGTTCATCTGCGTCTACTGGTGGGGCGGCGCCGGCGCGGAAGTCGCGGGGTGAGGCTGCGACCGGCCCCGTGACCGGCGAGGCGCCGGCGGTTTCCGTACTGGCCGCGGCGCTCACCTGCCGCTGCCCCCGCTGCGGCAAGGGGAAAGTCCTTCAGGGCCTGCTGACCGTCGCGCCGAGCTGCACCGTGTGCGGCCTCGATCTCCACGCGGAAGACGTCGGCGACGGTCCCGCCGCCTTCGTGATCCTGATCCTCGGGATCCTCATCGTGGCGGCGGCCCTGCTGGTGGAGGTGAAAGCCGCGCCGCCCTTCTGGGTCCACATCATCCTGTGGCCGCCGATCGCGCTGGCCGGCACGATCCTCCTCCAGCGCAGCCTCAAGGCCTGGATGATCGCCATGCAGTATCGGCATCACCTGCTGGACGGCGGGCAGCCGCGCTGAGGCGGTCGATGGGGCGGCGCCGTCTTCTCACGCTGACCCTGTGGGCGCTCGCGGGCTTCGCGGTGCTGATCGGGCTCGGCACCTGGCAGATCGAGCGCCTGCACTGGAAGGACGCGCTAATCGCGGAACGCGCCGCCGCGGTCTCGGCGCCGCCGGCGGAGTTGCCGCGCACGCCGGACGCCGCGCGGCCGCTCGATTTCCGCCGGGTCCAGGTGAAGGGCGTGTTTCTCCATGACCATGAGATCCCCGTGCACGCCATCGAGCGGCGGAGCGGTGCCGCGGGCTACCTCGTCCTGACGCCGCTGCGCCTCGAGGACGGCGCGGTGGTGCTGGTGGAGCGCGGCTGGGTCCCCGACGACAAGCGCGAGGCTGCGACGCGCGCTGAGGGCAATCCGTTGGGCGAGGTCGCCGTGGAGGGCTTGCTGCGATGGGCGCTCGCCGAGAAGCCTGGCTGGTTCGTGCCCGCGAACGATCCCGGCCGGGGCGAGTGGTTCTGGATCGATCTTCCCGCGCTGGCGCGCGCCGCGGGCGTGCCCGAGGCGCTGCCGTTCTACGTGGAGGCGGGGCCAGCGCCCAATCCCGGCGGTCTCCCCGTCGGCGGTCAGGCGAACACGGATCTGCCCAACGATCACCTGCAATACGCCATCACCTGGTATGCTCTCGCCGCGGCGCTTGCGGTGATCTATTTCCTCGTTCTGCGCCGCGAGCGCGCCGCCGCCTCACAGCCGACCGAGCAACCATGACGCCATACCAGACCCTGGAAACGCGCTTCCGACGCCTCGGCACGCTCGGCGAGGCCGGGGCCATGCTGCAATGGGACAGCGCGACGCAGATGCCCGAGGGCGCGGCACCCGCGCGCGCCGAGCAGACCGCCACCCTCCGCGTGATCTCCCACGAGATCCTGACCCAGCCGGATACCGCCGACCTCCTCGCCGCCGCGGAGAGCCAGAACGAGCTCGACGCCTGGCAGCGCGCGAACGTCCGCGAGATGCGCCGGCGCTGGCTGCACGCGACCGCGTTGCCGCCGGAGTTGGTGGAGGCGCTCACCAAGGCGTGCTCCGCCTCGGAGATGGTCTGGCGCAAGGCGCGGCCGGCGGGCGATTTCGCAGCCGTGCAGCCGCATCTCGAGAAGGTGCTCGCCCTCGTGCGCGAGGCCGGCGCGGCGAAGGCGGCGCGGCTCGGCACCAGCCCCTACGAGGCGCTGCTGGACGAATACGAGCCCGGCGGCACCACCGCGGCGATCGACGCGCTCTTCGAGGATCTCGCGGCGATGCTGCCCGGCCTGATCGAGGGCGCTCTCGCGCACCAGACGGCGCTCGGGTCCCCGCTGCCGCTCGAGGATCCGTTCCCCGTGGAGACCCAGCGCAAGCTCGGCGTCGAGTTCATGAGGCGCCTCGGCTTCGACTTCGAGCACGGCCGGCTCGACATCAGCCTGCATCCCTTCTGCGGCGGCACGCCCGACGACGTCCGCATCACCACGCGCTACGACGAGACGAATTTCACCCGTGCCCTCATGGGCGTGCTGCACGAGACCGGCCACGCGCTCTACGAGCGCGGCCTGCCCGCGGCGTGGCGGCGCCAGCCGGTGGGCGATGCCCGCGGCATGAGCGTGCACGAGAGCCAGTCTCTGCTGGTGGAGATGCAGGCCTGCCGCAGCCGCGAGTTCCTGGAGTTCGCGGCGCCGCTGCTGCGCGAGGCGTTCGGCGGCAAGGGTCCGGCTTGGGAAGCGGACAACCTCTATCGGATCTATACGCGGGTGGAGCGCGGCTTCATCCGCGTCGACGCCGACGAGGTGACATATCCCGCCCACGTCATCCTGCGCTATCGCCTCGAGAAGGCGATGGTGGCGGGCGACCTCGAGGTCGAGGATCTGCCGGGCGAGTGGAACCATGGCATGCGGGAGCTCGTCGGCGTGACGCCGCCGTCGGACCGCGAGGGCTGCCTGCAGGACATCCACTGGTACGACGGCGCCTGGGGATATTTCCCCACTTACACGCTGGGCGCCATGACCGCGGCGCAGATTTTCGCCGCCGCCAAGCGCGCCGACCCCACGATTCCCGCAGAGATCGCGCGCGGCGATTTTTCCCCGCTCCTCACCTGGCTCCGCGCCAACGTGCACGGGCTAGGCTCGCTGCTCTCGACGAGCGACCTCCTCCGGCAAGCCACCGGCTCGAGCCTCGACGCCCGGATCTACGAGGATCACCTGAAGCGGCGGTATTTGGGCGGGTAAGCTCAAGGTTCGAGCTCGCTGTTCGCTATCCCTCTCCGCCCCCAAGGGGCGGAGAGGCAAGGTGAGGTGGGGTGTTGGAGCTCACTCGTAACTCGCCGGAGAATCCCCCACCTCACCCAACCTCTCCGCCCCCGAGGCCCCGAGGGCGGAGAGGGGCTTGATCGGAGCGTTCGTTCTGATCGGGGGCGCTCACAGGACGCCGCGCAGCACTACCGCGACCACGCCCGCCGCTAGCGGAATGAGCATTCCGGAGCACGTGGCGAAGCATCCCCTTCGTTCTGGTGCAATTGGCATATTGTACGCAGCTGATGTGTTGTCGCTGGCGACACGATTCTTCACATTGAAGAGTGGCCAGGATGACGATCGAGGAATTCGAGATGACCGAGGCACTGGTGATCATCGACATGCAGCGCTGGTTTTTTCGAACCGAAGCACGCTCCGGCAAACTTGCTTTGTTGTTGAGCCAAGTGAATGCCTTGGCGCAGGCCGCTGCAGTTGCGGGGCGCTCGATCATCATCGTGCGCACAGCTCACACGCCAGACCGGTCCTCTTGGAGCTTGCCTATGCGGCGGATGGATTCAGGAGTCATGATCGAAGGAACGCGCGATGTTGAGGACGTCGACGGTCTCTGGCTCCCTGCCATCACCGCCAGTGTGGTGAAGACCCGGCACAGTGCCTTCATACGAACAGACTTTGAGGCGGTCCTGAGAAGTGCTGGGATTACGTCGCTACTGTTGAGCGGCGCATTCATAGATGGGTGTGTGGGACTCACCGCAATCGACGCCAGCGAGCGCGATTTTCAGGTTCGAATCGCGGGCGACGCAGTGATCAGCGTCGATGACAGCCAGGGTGAGGCAATGCTTCGCTTTCTGAATAGCGAGTTCGATGTTCCAGCCGTCCGCACGGGCTCGTTACTGGCTGAATTTCGCAACCGCGGACCGGACAATATTTAGCGATGCTTCGGTCTGTTTGTCGGACCGATCTGAACGGTCAGACTGCCTCACAATGCCGGGGGATAGCGAGTGTTGCTCAGACCACCCCGCGCAGCAGCACTACCGCGACCACGCCCGCCGCCAGCGGGATCAGCAACAGATCGACCCACCACGCGAGCCCCGCGACCGCCGCGGCGGCGAGCCATTCGGCGGGGCCGCCGCGCGCCAGGCTGGGCGCCACCAGCGCGATCAGGATCGCGGCTGGCAGCTGGTCGAGCGCCGCGCGCAGCCGCGGGTGCTCCTCGAGCCGCCCGCCCACCAGGAAGCCGGCGACGCGGATGCCATAGCTCACCGCGGCCATGGCGAGGAAGGCGAGCAGGATCTCAGCGCGCATCGCCCGCCCTCGGTGCCAGTGCCGCGACCAGCGCGCCCGCGAGTCCGCCGACCAGCACCGGCGCGCTGCTGCCGAGGCTGCTGTCGGAGAGCAGGCGGTCGGCGAGGACGGCGGCGGCGGCGCTCGCGATCCAGACCAGAGGCGTCTTTCGCCGGCGCGCGAGCCCGACGGCGAGCGTCAGGAATACCGCGGTGAACGCGAAGTCGAAGCCCCAGCGCTTGGGATCGGCGACCACGGTGCCGAGGGTGTGGCCGATGACGCCCGATGCGAGCCAGGCGGGATAGAGCATCGCGCCCGTGCCGAGAAAGAACGCGCCCCAGTGGCGCCGCTGGCCTTCCGCCATCGTGATGGCCCAGTTCTCGTCCGTCACCCAGAACATCGCGAGGAGTGCGCGCGGCAGCGACCAGCCCTCGAGCACGCGGCCCATGGTCGCCGCCATCAGGAAGAACCGGAAATTGATGAGCAGCGTCGCAATCGCGAGCGCCATGACCGGCGGCGGCATGGTCCAGAGGCCGAGCGCCACGAACTGCGCCGAGCCGGAATAGACGATGGCGTTCATCGCCGCGGTCTCGCCGAGGCTCAACCCCGCTTGCTGGGCCAGCGCGCCGAACACCAGCCCGTAGGCCAGCACGCCCAGTGCCACCGGCGCGCAGCGCAGCGCGCCCGCGAAGAAGGCGGCCCGGGCACCGGCTGACTCTTTGGAGGAGAGCGTCATGATCCGCGGCCATGCTGGGCCGCGGCACGCGCCTCAGTCTTGCAATTTCTTGCTGTTGCCGTTGGCGAGGCGAAACACCGCGGGCGTCACGCCATAGGTGCGGCGGAAGCGGTTTGTCAGATGGCTCTGGTCGCTGAAGCCCGTGGCGGCGGCAACATCCGCCGGGGATTCGCCCGCTTCCAGGAGTCGCCGCGCCCGCGCGAGCCGTCGCTGCAGCACGTAGAGATGCGGCGTGGCGCCGGTCTCGCGCCGGAACACGCGCAGGAAATGCCAGCTGCTCATGCGCGCCTCGGCGGCGAGCCTGTCGAGCGCCAGCTCCTCGCCGAGACCGTCCTCGATGAGGTCGCACACCCTGCGGATGCGCGCGTGCTCGCCGTTGATTCTTGACGCTATCGGCGCGGGGTCGGCATGACGCGTCACCAGGACCGCCAGCGCCTCCATCAAGCGCGCCTCCCGCTCGAGAGCGGAGCGCGACACCTCCGCGGCGCGATGCGCGGCGAGCAGGAGCCGCGCCGCCTCCGGGTCGTGCACCACGGCGCGGCGGAAACGCGGCGGCGGGGTCGGGCGTCCCGCGATCTCGCTCGCGACCCGCGCCAGCACCTCGGGCGCGGGATAGAGCATCCGATAGCGCCAGCCCGCGGGCTCCGCGGTCTCGCCGTCGTGAATGTCGCCGGGATTGAGCAACACCAGGCTGCCGACCTTCGCGTAGTGGCGCTCGCCGTGCGCCACGAAGGTCTCGCCGCCGATCTCCACGGTGCCGAACGCGTAGGTGTCGTGCCAGTGCCGGGTGAAGCGGTGCGTGCGGTACTCGGCCGCGAGCCACTCGACCTCGCCCAGCTCGCGCGTGCGCCAGAACCGGGTGCGCTCGGTCGAGCTCGCGTGCTCGGGATCGTCGGGGCTCATCGGCTCAGCATTGGCCGAAGCCGGGTCCCCCGTCTTGGCAAATCGTGCGCACACCCGACCCCGGCCTGCGCATGGCGGCCATGTCTGCATCAGAGTTTTGGAAAATGCATAAAAGATCGTTCTTGAACAATGTATTGTGCCACGCTCTCGATCAGCTAAGCCGATGTCTTGGAGAGGTGCCGGGCTTTTGTTCAGGATCGGACCCAGGCCGGGTTGCAGCGGGGGGACCCCGGCGATAGGCTCACCCGCGCCTGTCCCAGGGATCGGCCCTCGGACCGGCTGGAGCCGTCCTCCCCGTGCAGTACATCAGTACCCGCGATGCCCGCCGCCCGCCGGAGCGCCTTGCGTTCGAGGCGGTGCTGCTGGCTGGCTTGGCGCGGGACGGCGGGCTCTACGTTCCCGAGAGTTTTCCGAGGCTCGAGGCGGCGGAGCTCCGCGCCCTCAGGGGCCGCTCCTACGCCGAGATCGCGGCTGCGGTGATGGCGCCGTTCCTGGGCTCGGCGATCGAGCCGGTGCAATTCCGCCGGCTGGTCGATGGCGCCTACCGGAATTTCGGTCACCCCGCGGTGGCGCCGCTCAAGCAGCTCGAGAGCGACCTCTGGCTCCTGGAGCTCTTCCACGGGCCGACGCTCGCGTTCAAGGACTATGCGCTGCAGCTCGTGGGTCCGCTCTTCGACCATGTGCTGGGCCGGCGCGGCGAGCGCGTCACCATCATCGGCGCGACCTCCGGCGATACCGGCTCGGCCGCCATCGAGGCGTGCCGCGACCGCAAATCCCTCGACGTCTTCATCCTCTATCCCGAGGGCCGGGTCTCCGAGGTGCAGCGGCGCCAGATGACCACGGTGCCCTCGGCCAACGTGCACGCCATCGCCGTCAAGGGCACCTTCGACGACTGCCAGGATCTCGTGAAGGCGATGTTCGCGGATACGCGGTTCCGCGCCGAGCACAATCTCTCGGCGGTCAACTCGATCAACTGGGCGCGCGTCATGGCCCAGGTCGCCTATTACTTTGCGGCGGCCCTCGCGCTGGGCGCGCCGGACCGCGCGGTCTCCTTCGCGGTGCCGACCGGAAACTTCGGCAACGTCTACGCGGCGCACGTCGCGCGCCGGATGGGGCTGCCGATCGCGGAACTCGTCATCGGCACCAACCAGAACGACATCCTCACGCGCTTCCTCGACGACGGCGCCATGACCATCGCCGCCGGCGTCGAGCCGAGCCTCAGCCCCAGCATGGACATCCAGGTCTCCAGCAACTTCGAGCGGCTCTACCACGAGCTCAAGGGCGGCGACGGCGCCGCGGTGGCCGCCGCTTTCAAGAGCTTCCGCGCCACCGGCACCCTGCCGGTGAGCGATGCCGAGTGGCGCAATGCCCGCGAGCTGTTCTCGGCCGCGCGGGTCGACGACACCGAGACGCTCGCCGAGATCGGCCGCACCCACCGCACCACCGGCGAGCTCCTGGATCCCCACAGCGCCATCGCGGTGGCGGCGGCGCGGCGTGCCCGCCGCGACAAGACGGCGCCGATCGTGGCGCTCGCCTCCGCGCATCCCGCGAAGTTTCCCGACGCCGTCGAGCGCGCCACCGGCATCCGCCCGCCGCTGCCGCCGCGCATGGCCGATCTCTACGACCGGCCGGAGCATACCCACACGCTGCCGAACGAGTTGTCGGCCGTGCAGAGTTTCATCGCCGCGCGGGCGCGGCCCGTCGCCGCGCCGGCCCGTGCCGGAGGAGGTTTCTGATGGCTGTCCGCGTCTCGCGGCTCACCAACGGCATGCGCGTCGTCACCGACGGCATGGAGAGCATCGAGACCGCCTCGGTCGGCGTCTGGGTCGGCGTCGGCACGCGGCACGAGCCCGCCGAGGTGAACGGCGTCGCGCACATGCTGGAGCACATGGCCTTCAAGGGCACCGAGCGGCGCTCGTCGCTCGCGATCGCCAAGGAGATCGAGGCGGTGGGCGGCCACGTCAACGCCTACACCTCGCGCGAGCAGACCGCCTATTACGCCAAGGTGCTCGCGGGCGACGTGCCGCTCGCGCTCGACATCCTCGCCGATATTCTGCAGCACTCGGTGTTCGATCCCGCGGAGCTCGAGCGCGAGCGCCAGGTGATCCTGCAGGAGATCGGCCAGGCCGAGGATACGCCCGACGACATCGTGTTCGATTATTTCCAGGAATGCGCCTTCCCGGACCAGGGCATGGGCCGGCCGGTGCTGGGCCGCGCCGAGATCATCCGCCGGCTCGATCGCGGCACCATCGCGGGCTACATGCACCGGCACTACGGCGCCAAGGGCATGGTGCTGGTCGCCGCGGGCAAGGTCGACCACGACCAGATCGTGTCGCTCGCCGAGCGCCTGTTCACGGCGCTGCCGGAGGTGGCCGACACCGTGGCGGACCCGCCGCGCTACAAGGGCGGCGACCTCCGCAAGGTGCGCGACCTCGAGCAGGTGCACGTCGTGCTGGGCTTCCCGGGCTTCGCCGTCGACGACCCCGACTACCACGCGCTCTCGGTGCTCTCCGCGGCGCTCGGCGGCGGCATGTCCTCGCGGCTCTTCCAGGAGATCCGCGAGAAGCGCGGGCTCGTCTATTCGATCTATTCCTTCGTCCACGCCTACAGCGACAGCGGCCTCTTCGGCATCTATGCCGGCACCGGCGAGGCGGAGGTGGCGGAGCTGGTGCCCGCGCTCTGCGAGGAGGTGCGCCGGATGCCCGACGGCCTCGATCAGGAGGAGATCGACCGCGCCCGCGCGCAGCTCAAGGCGGGCTTGCTCATGGGGCTCGAGAGCACCTCGGGCCGCGCCGAGCAGCACGCGCATCACATGCTCACGTTCGGCCGTCCGTTCGATGCCCGCGAGATCGTGCAGAAGATCGAGGCCGTGGACGCCGCCGCCGTGATCCGCGCCGCGCGCCGCATCGGCGCGGGTCCGCTCACGCTGACCGCGCTCGGCCCGATCGAGCGGCTCGAGGATTACCGGCGGGTCACGGGCCGGCTCGCGGCCTGATGGTGACACGGGGGAGGGGGGACCCGATGGCGACCGAGATCCTGCGACTGCCGCGCTTGTTCGTGGGCTCGCCGCCGGCGTTGCGCCTCTGGAGCGAGCGCGTGGTGCTGCGCCCGGCCGAGCGCACGGATTTCGACGCCTGGGCCGGCGTGCGCTCGGAATCGCGGCGGTTCCTGACGCCGTGGGAGCCGAGCTGGACCTCCGATGCGCTGAGCCGCGGCTCGTTCCGCCGGCGGCTCGCGCGCTACGCCGCCGACTGGCGCGGCGACCAGGGCTACAGCCTCTTCGTGTTCCGCCGCGAGGACGGCCAGCTCATGGGCGGCATCGGCCTCACCAACGTGCGCCGCGGCGTCGCCGAGACCGCGAGCCTCGGCTACTGGATGGGCGAGCGCTACGCCGGCCGCGGCTACATGAAGGAGGCGCTCCGCCTGATGCTGTCCTTCGCCTTCGACCGCCTGCACCTGCACCGCATCGAGGCCGCCTGCCTTCCCAGCAACGACGCCAGCCGCCACCTCCTCACCCGCTGCGGCTTCCGCGAGGAAGGCTACGCCCACAAATACCTCTGCATCGACGGCAAATGGCAGGACCACGTGCTGTTCGGGCTGCTCAGGGAGGAGTGGACGGGGAGGTAGGGCGGGCTCGGGTGGGTTGAGCAAGCAGCTGTTCGCTGATAAGTCGCCTTCGAGCAGGCCAATGCGATGCCGTTCAAGCTGAGGTAAGCTTGAAATAGACAGAGCCCATGCCACAGCGCACTACCAGCCTAGGCCTAGACGTGCTTCTCCAATGGATCAACGCCCTACCGAGCCTGCTCACGGCCGGGCTTGCCGTTTATGCGGTCACTGCGTGGCGGCGCGACTTCATCGGCCGCCGTCGGATCGAACTCGCTGAGGAGGTTCTCAGCCTGTTCTACAAAGCGCGCGACGCAATCTCTGCCATTCGCAACATCGCTGGCTTCAGTTCGGAGTCGAAAGAACGACAGCCGGAACCTGATGAGAATTCAGAACAGAAGCGCTTGCGTGACGCAGCATTCATTGCAATTGAGCGCTACAAGCAAAACTCCGACACCTTCAACCGCCTGCACGCCCTCCGTTATCAATTCATGGCGAGATTCGGCACCGAGACTGTGCAAGCATTTGATGGACTCCACCAAGTAACCGTGGAAATCATAGTAGGGGCACGTCAGCTTCAGCGCCTTTCGGCCCGCGCGGGAGGGCCTCAGACGCGGCCTGAGATCGAGAAGAGTATCGAACAGGCCGAGGCTCGGATTTTGCAAGGTTCGGCGGAAGAAGATCCTGTTTCCCCGAAGGTGGATGCGATGATCAGCCAAATTGAAGCTATCACTCGACCTATCATCAATCCGGCGCGTCCGTGGCATGATCGTGCCTGTGCCATGCTGAATCGATTAACGACACGCTTTCCGCGGTTGAAGCTCTGGTAAAATGATCCTCAATGCATCGGGAATGCAAAAAGGATGAGGCTTCGTCTATCGGCAGAAATGCGAGGCCAAGCGAGCCAGACCTATTTGGGTGCCTCAAGCTGATTGCAGATATCTATAGCCTCCAGGTCAGCCGCTGTAGCAGGCGAGTCATGGCCAATTGTCAGCAAGGAATACACGCGGCACAGCTTCTGCAAGTTGTTGAAGGCTTCATTTGCTTGAGTGTTAAGACCAAGGCATTCGTTGGCCTTGGCATCTACAGCCTTGGTTTGGGCCGCGCGTATCCGGTCGCCTTCGTCCAATGCGGCCGTGACTTCTTGCGTAGTAGCGTCCTTTGGTATAGGCGGAAACCCATAATCGATTTTACCCTCGAGTTTTTTCTGTTCAGCCGCACAGGCGACATAGCGATCTTCCAGTTGGTGCATCAGGGCAGCCTGCAAAATGATTGGCGTGGTCATCGGCGCAGTGTCCGCTGATGCCGGCGCAGCGATTACGCCGGCGAGCATCGCGACGCAGGTAAGGAGCTTCATCATGGCGCCTCCCTTCATGCCAGTGCTCAAGACTGCCACATCAGGTTTGCCGCGGTGGCTGTATTTTACAGGCAATGAGGGACGGACCTGGACGGACCACGTTTCCTGCGGCGACGATGAGGCCGGCGTTACGAGACGATCTCGGAAAGCCCGTATTTTCTGAGCAGCGGAATGACACTCGCGTATCATAAGACATTGCCTTATAGTAGTCGCAATGAGAGTGGTAGCCTTGCCCGGTTACGAGCGGCGAGCGCGCAAGCTGCTGACGATCGCGGAGCGTCGTGCTTCGCCGGGACGCGCTCGATCTGATCGATGTTTATGCCAAAGGTGCCAAAGAGGATTTGACTGATGCCGACAAGAAAGAAATCCGCCGGCTCACGGCCGCGCTCGAAGCCGCACCATAGCGCCTTGGGTCGCCGTCTGATCACGGGACTTGCGGAATATGTGGGGTCAGAGTGGACTTAACCCCGCGGGCCAGTTCCGCGGCAGCGATCTCCTTATTTGTCGTTTGAAGGTTCTGGCTGTTTAGACTTGGCTCCATCGGGCACACCTCCGCGTCGAAATCTGACGGTTAGCGGCGAGGCGTTTGAACGCGCGCTAAAGAAGCGGAATACGGTGACAGGAGCAACGTTTTCCGGCGCGTGCGGAGCAAAATGGCAACATTGCTCCTGTCACCGCATTCGCTTCGTCAGACTGTGGCGCTCATGATCGCGGTCGTCGCCGGTGTATGTTGAACTGTCAGCGAGACCATCCTGAGAGCACCGATGTCCGGGTCATCCACCTTCGCGGCTTGGGCGCGGGTTCACATCTTCAGGACTGTCACCGCGGTCCTGACGCTTGTGCTGCTGGGGCTATGTTTTTTCTATGACCCGGAGCTGATCACGTGGTGGTTGCGGACGACAGTGCGGATGATCGAATTCGTCGCCGCGCTGCTACCCTACCCATGGGGAGATCAGGTCGAGATCGCCTTGAAGGCGCTCGGCGGGTCGTTCTGGTTCCAAATTGCCTCGGCGATCATCATGGTCCGCACCGTGATTTGGGGTATCGCGGCGGGGTGGCGTCACCGGCGGTCTTGGCGGCGGGCGCAAGCTCGCGAGGAAGATCGAGAGCGCGAATAGGTGTTGCCCTGAAAGCGCCCCCAAGACGCGTAGGGATGCGAAACGGGGTCCGTTCCCTATCCTTCGCGGCAACGATCGCGGAGCGGGCTGCCGCCGAGCTGGAGATCGCCCTTGAGCCGCTGGCATGGCCGGTAATCGCGGGCACGGGCGGCGCCCGTAAGGCGCGGGCTGCTCGCGGCGGCAAGGGCAAGAGCGGTGGCGCCCGCATCATCTACTGCGTCGTGCTTCGCCGGGATGTGCTCTATCTGATCGATGTCTATGCCAAAGGTGCCAAGGAGGATTTGACTGATGCCGACAAGAAAGAAATCCGCCGGCTCACGGCCGCGCTCGAAGCCGCACCAGAGCGCCTTGGGTCGCCGTCTGATCACGGGACTTGGCCAAGCGGTCGCCCATGCCCGCGGCGAACTCGAGCTGCCCGATTACACCGTCGCCGTGCCGGAGCATATCGATATCGCGCGGGTGCGAAAGGCAATGGGTCTTTCCCAGCGCGCGTTCGCTCGGCGCTTCGGGCTCGACGTCACGGCGGTCCATGCGTGGGAGCAGGGGCGCCGCCGTCCTGACCGCGCGGCGCGCATCCTACTCGCCGTCATCGCCAAGGAACCGGAGGCTGTTCGTCGCGCGCTCGCGGCTTAACATCCTCTTCGTCGCGATGGGCGTGGTGGGCACGATGGTCTTTGCGATCGGCGCCGGCAGCGGGCTCCTGCGCCGGCATCCCGCGGTCGTGCGCTGGCAGGGCAAGGGGGTCGGCGCTCTCTATTGCGCGGTCGGTATCCGCCTCGCGCTGCAGGAGTGTGAGCGGCGCGTCTCAGATCGAGCAGGAAAGGAACGCCCATGAGCGCATATGTCGTCGTGCAGGAAGACATCAAGGACGAGGCGACCTTCGATCTCTATCGCAAGCAGGTGATGCCCACCATCTCGGCCCATGGCGGCAAGTTCATCGTGCGCGGCGGCAAGCTCACGGTGCTCGAGGGGCAATGGCCGATGCCGCGCTTCGTGATCATCGAGTTCCCCTCGCGCCAAGCCGCCGAGGGCTGGTATCGCTCGCCGGAGTACCAGAAAATACTTCCGCTCCGGCTCAAGAGCGGCACCGGCAATCTCATCATCGTCGACGGCGCGTAGAGCTATACGCACAATACGGTGGACCGGCTGTGATCGGCCGGCGAGAGCACATCCGGGCTGGATGGAGTCACGGCGTCCTTCGACTCTGCGCTCCGCGCCGGCTCAGGATGAGGTGGTTATCCCAGTGCCATGGACCAATAGTCCTCATCCTGAGCCGCCTGCGTCAGCAGGCGAGTCGAAGGATGCACACCCTTCAGGCAAGCGGGGACCGCTTCGATCGACCTTGACATGAACGTTAAAAGCGTTCACCGTTGAAAACGCGGCGCGGTGCCGGAGTTTCACGCATGCCCAGCGAGGACGTTGTGCCCCGCATCGGTGGTGGGTCAGGAGCCCCCGAACATTAAAATTACGAAACGAACCCAATTTGGGGCCGCGATCGATTCCATAGGTCGTTTGGAGCCGTCTCCGCAAAAAAACAAAATCGACAAATCAAAGCCAATTTATTGAGATGAATCAGAGGCCCGAGATTCGGCAAAGCCAATTCCAAGCCAATTTTCGGCCGCGAAGCCAATTTTGGATCGGCGCCGCGCCGCAGGCCCGCGGCTGTCGTGTGCTGGCCCGCTCGCTACAGGCCGCCCGCCGCGCCGTGCCACGGCGGGCCCGAGGCGGCGTGGAGCTCGCCGCTCGCGGGATCGACGCTCACGGCGGAGACGCGCGCGAAGGCGTTGAGGCCGGGGTCGTCGGCTTGCACGACGACGCGGTGGCCGAGGGCGGCGAGCGCGTCGCGCACCGACGGATCGATGCGCGCATCGACGTAGGTCTCCTTGCCTTGGCAGTGGACGCGCGGCGCGGAGATGGCGTCGGCGAGCGGCAGCTTGAAGTCGCGCCAGTGGATGAGCGCGTGGAGCACGCCGGTGGTGATGCGATAACCGCCGGCGCCGGCGGCCGCGAAGACGGCGCGGCTGTTCTCCAATGCCATCAGCACCGGTACCGCGAAGATCGGCATCTTGCCGGGCGCGATCGAGTTCGGCCGGCCGGGACGCGGGTCGAAATTGCCGATGCCGTTGTTCAAGATGATCCCGGTGCCCGGCACCGCCACCAGCGAGCCGAACGTCGCGGAGACGCTGGTGCAGAGCGCGACCACAGAGCCGTCGCGATCGGCGGCAACCATCTGGCTGGTGCCCGCGAGCTTGGGCGGCCAGGGCTCGACCTTGAGGCGCTCCGCGAGCGCGTCACTCTCGCCGCCGAGATCGATCGCCGCGACCGGACGCGGCAGCGCACGGTCGGGGTTCAGCATCGCCGCGCGCCGCGCGCCCAGCGCGGGGTCCGAGAGCGCGTTGGCGGGACCGGCGCCCACGACATCGGGATCGCCGTAATGCGCGATGTTGTCGACGAAGGACGCCGCCAGCGTCTCCGCCATGACGTGCCGGAATTCCAGCGAGTCCGCACGCAACGCCGCGAGATCGAATTGCTCGAGGATGTTGAGCGCCTCGTAGCCGACGGGATCGCAGCATGTGATGTAGTCGAGGCCGCGATAGCGCCGCGGCTTCTCGCGCAGAATGCGCGGCCGATAACTCGCGAGGTCCTCGCGCGAGAGGATGCCGCCGCCGGCTTGGACCGTCGCGGCAATCGCCTCGGCGACCGATCCGGAATAGAAACCGGCGGCACCCTCCTCCGCGATGCGCGTCAGCGTCGCCGCGAGATCGTCCATCGGCAAGCGATCGCCGGGCTCGACCTGTCCGGCCGCGTGCGGCAGGCGGCCGCCGGGCAGAAACAGCGCCGCCAACGCCGGCATCTCGCGGATCGCCTCGACGTTTTCGGCGAGCTTGAGGAACAGCGACCACGAGACCTCGAGCCCGGCCTTGGCGAGCGCGATCGCGGGCTGCAGCACCGCGGCCCAGGGCAAGCGCCCGAGCGTGCGGTGCGCCCAATAGAGGCCGGCCACCGCGCCGGGCACGCCGACCGCGAGCGGGCCGCGCTCGGCTTTGAGACCCTTGGTGTGGGGCGTCTCGTAGTATGTGAGGCCTTTGGCCTCGTCGATCTCGAACATGTCCGGCCGGGCGGCGCCGGGCGCGCGCAGATAGTGATCGACCGAGATCAGCTCGCGGCGCTCGGCCACATAGGCGGACATCCGCCCGTAGCCGCCGATGCCGCACATGGCGGGCTCGACGACGTAGCCCGCGAAGGCGGCGGCGACCACGGCGTCGATCGCATTGCCGCCGTCCTCGAGCATCGCCAAGCCGGCCGCCACCTCATCCGGATGCCCCGCCGCCACCACGCCACGGGGCGAGGTTGCGCAGGTACACGGCGGAGCTGCAGGGCTGAGGCTCATCCGCATCAGAGCCGGAGCTTACTCTAAATTGTGCCGGATTTTATTCGCCGCTCGCGCGGCGCGCCCCCTCACCCTCCCCTCTCCCCGCTGGGGAGAGGGTTGCGGAGGCTTAGCGAGCATGAGCGAGCTTAGCCGAAGCTGGGTGAGGGGGACGCTTCCAGCGGATCGTGACAGGCTCTAAGCGTGTCCCGCTTCGCCCGAAAGCGCGGTCAGGTCGACGCCGATCTTGGCGAGCGCCTGCTGCCACTTGTCCTTGGAATTGGGGTCGAAGACCAGCGCGTCATCGGCGTCGACGTGGAGCCAGCCGTTGGCTTGCATTTCCGCGTCGAGCTGCCCGGGGCCCCAGCCGGCGTAGCCCAGCGCCAGCAGGCTCTTCTTCGGTCCCTCGCCGCGGCCGATCGCGCGCAGGATGTCGAGCGTCGCGGTGAGCGCCACGTTGTTGCTGACCACCATGGTCGCGTCCTCGGTGTAATCGGCGGAATGCAGGACGAAGCCGCGGCCTTCCTCGACCGGGCCGCCGCGGTGGACGCGCGGATCCGCCTTGAGGCCCTCCGTGGCGATGCCGAGCTGGCTCATGAGCTTGGAGAGGGTGACCGGCGGATTGTCCAGGAATTTGTTCACCACCAGGCCCATGGCGCCTTCGCTGCCGTGGGCGCAGAGGTAGATCACGGTCCGCTCGAAGCGCGGGTCCTGCATTTGCGGCATGGCGATCAGGAGCTGGCCCGTCAGCGAGGTCTGGCCGAGGCTCGCGGCCGGACGGCCCGCCTTCTCCGCGGGCCCGTCCGAAGCGCCGGCGACCACCGGCCGATTTTCCGGGTCTTGCGGCCGAGTGGGCCGCGGTGGCTTGGGGTCCGGCACGAGGCGATCTCCTTGGTCTCGCTTGGATTTGAGATAGGCCGGGGGACGCCGCCTTGCAAGCGCTTTGGGCTGACGGGCTTGTGAGCTACCGCCCTTGGGTAAACCCCTATATAAGCGGGCCAGGAACCCCTGATGCCCGGCCGATTCCCATTCCGTTTCGCGGACGATCCTCAGCCATGGGTCTGATAATCCGCGCCTTCGCCGTGATCGCGGCGCTCCTGCTCGCGCCGGGGGCGCTCCGAGCCGACGAGGCGGCCTCGCCATGGTTTACCACCGAGCAGGGCCGCGTGCGGCTGATTGCCGCCGATTCCGGCGTGGGCGCTGGCCACGCGGTTTGGCTCGGCCTGCAATTCGAGCTGGCGCCGCACTGGAAGATCTACTGGCGCTCGCCGGGCGATGCCGGCTATCCCCCGCATCTCGATTGGGCGGGCTCGGAGAACCTCGCGGGCGCGGCGGTCGCCTGGCCCGCGCCGGAGCGCTTCACGGTCCTCGGCCTCGAGACCATGGGCTATCAGACCGCGGTGGTGCTGCCGATCACGGCGCGGCTCGCCAAGCCCGGCGATCCCCTCCGGCTGCGCGCGGCGCTGCAATATCTCACCTGCGAGATCGTCTGCATTCCCTACGAGACGACGCTCGCCCTCGATCTGCCGGCAGGCCCGGCGCCGGAAGGTGCCACCGGCTTCGGCGCGCTGATCGCGCGCTACCGCGCCAAGGTCCCGGGCGACGGCACGGTGTCGGGGATCCGTCTCGAGGGCGCGAGCCTGGAGACCGGGGCGAAACCGGTGCTGACGCTGGCGCTGGCGGCGGACCCGCCGCTGGCGCATCCCGACGCCTTCGTGGAGGGTCCCGCCGGCGTCGGCTTCAGCGCTCCCGTGATGGTGCTGGACGATCCCCGCCACCCGCTGCTCAAGCTCCGCGCGCTCGGCCTCGCCGCGGACCTCGCGCAGCTGCCGAACCGGAACCTGGTGGTCACCGTGGTGGATGGCGGCCGCGCGATGGAAGCCGCGACGGTCCCCATTACAGTCGTGCCGCCGCCGGAGCTCGCGGCGCTCTTGCCGATGATGCTGACGGCGCTTCTCGGCGGTCTCATTCTCAATCTGATGCCCTGCGTGCTGCCGGTGCTCTCGCTGAAGCTGCTGGGCGCGGTGGGTCACGCGGCCCGGGGCTCGCGCGCGCTTCGGCGCGGCTTCCTCGCGACATCCGCGGGCATCCTGCTGTCGTTCCTGGCGCTGGCCGGCGTCATGATCGGGTTGCGCGCCGGCGGTCTGTCGGTGGGCTGGGGATTGCAGTTCCAGCAGCCGGTGTTTCTCGCCGCCATGGCCGCGATCACCACCCTCTTCGCCGCCAATCTCTGGGGCTGGTTCGAGGTGCCGCTGCCGCGCTTCATCGCCGATCGCGCGCCGAAAGGTCCGCACGAGAGTTCGCTCGCGGGCAACGTGGCCGCGGGCGCGTTCGCCACTCTGCTGGCGACCCCGTGCTCGGCGCCGTTTCTCGGAACCGCCATCGGGTTCGCCTTCGCGGGCACGAGCCTCGACATCCTCGCGATCTTCGCGACGCTCGGACTCGGGCTCGCGCTGCCTTACCTGGCCGTGGCGCTGGCGCCGGGTCTCGCGCGCTGGCTGCCGCGGCCGGGGCGCTGGATGATCGTGCTGCGCCGGATCCTCGGCGTGGCACTGCTCGGGACCGCCGCTTGGTTGGTCTACGTCCTCAGCGCGGAGGCGGGCGAGAGCGTGGCGCTCATCGTCGCCGCGGCGCTGGCCGCCGTGCTGGTCTGCCTCGGCGCGCTCGATGCCTCGCGGCTCCGGGTCGCCGCCGCGGGCCTCGCCGTCGTCGTGGCTCTGGTCGCCGCAGCCATCGGTCCCGCGGGACCGGAAACGCTCGCGTCCGAGGGCGGTGATGCGTTCTGGCAGCCGTTCGATCGCGCGCGCATCGCCGAGCTGGTCGCCGATGGCAAGGTCGTGTTCGTCGACGTGACCGCGCGATGGTGCCTGACGTGCCAGGTCAACAAGCGATTGGTGCTCGATCGAGCGCCGGTGCGCGGCGCGCTCGGCGCGCCCGGCACGGTCGCCATGGTCGCCGATTGGACCCGGCCCGATCCCATCATCGCGGCCTATCTCGAGAGTTATGGCCGCTATGGAATTCCCTTCAACGCGGTCTACGGCCCGAGCGCGCCGCAGGGCATCGTGCTGCCGGAGCTGCTGATGCCCGGCGACGTCTTGAGCGCCGTGACGCGCGCGGGGAATCCCGGGAGCGGCGCCGGCGTTGCTTCCCAAAGCCCACTGCCCGGGGGGTGATTTTCGGGCCGCTTCCCACTATGTTGAGAGCCATGCGGAGCACTGTCCGCACCGTTTTCGAAACTCCAGTCACGATCTCAAAAGAAGGGGAAAGGCAATGATCAAGGTTGGCGACAGGATCCCGTCGGTGAAGCTCAAGCACATGACGGCCGAAGGCATCAAGGACATCACCACGGACGAGCTCTTCAAAGGCAAGAAGGTCGTGCTGTTCGCGCTGCCGGGCGCGTTCACGCCGACCTGCTCGGCAAAGCACCTGCCGGGATTCGTGCAAAAGGCGGCCGAGCTCAAGGGCAAGGGCGTCGATACCATCGCTTGCCTCTCCGTGAACGACGCCTTCGTCATGAATGCCTGGGGCAAGGACCAGAAGGTCGAGGACAAGGTGCTGATGCTCGCCGACGGCAATGGCGACTTCACGCGCGCCGTCGGCCTCGAGATGGACGGCACGGGCTACGGCATGGGCAAGCGCTCGCGCCGCTATGCCTTGGTGGCGCAAGACGGCGTGGTCAAGACGCTCAACGTCGAGAACGCCGGCGCCTTCGAGGTGTCGAGCGCGGACGCGGTGCTGAAGGCGCTCTGATCGGAGCTGAGCTCGAAAAGAGGGCGGGGCCGACACCCCGCCCTTTTTGCTGCCGAGATTGCGGAGGGGACGCCGATGATCAAGCTCATCCAATTCCCGCGCATGTTCGGGCTGCCGAACCCGAGCCCGTTCTGCATCAAGGTCGAGGTGCTCCTCAAGATGGCGGGCCTCGCCTATGAGTGCGAGTTCGGCGACCCCCGCAAGGGCCCCAAGGGTAAGTTGCCGGCGATCGTGGATGACGGGCAGGTGATCGGCGATTCCGAGATCATCCGCTGGCATCTCGAGCGCAAGCACGGCGCCGATTTCGACAAGGGGCTCGGTGCCACGGATCGCGCTATCGGCCACGCCTTCGCGCGCATGGTCGAGGAGCGCACCTACTGGGTGATGGTCTACAACCGCTGGATCGAGGACGCGAATTGGCCGATCCTGCGCGACGCGCTATTCGCGGTCATACCCGGACCCCTGCGCGGCCTGATTGCGCCGCAGATCCGAAGGCGCGTGCGGCGCATGTTGCGCGCCCACGGCATCGGTCTGCACACGCGCGACGAGATCTACGCCATGGGCGCCGCCGACGTCGATGCGATCGCCACCGAGCTTGGCACCAAGCCGTTCCTGCTGGGATCCGAGCCCACGAGCGTCGACGCCGCGCTCTGGCCCTACATCGTGGGCACCCTGGTTCCGCCCTTCGAATCGCCGCTCAAGCAGGCGATCCACCGGCATCCCAACCTCGTCGACTACTCCGAGCGCATGCGCGCACGGTTCTTCGGCTAGGATGCCGCGAACAACATCAGTAGCAGTGCGGCAAGGCTCAACACCGACCGCGCGGCGTGCAGGTGGCCCCAGCGGGTGAGCAGGTCGCGCGCTTGCGTGCTCGAGAGATCGAGCGCCGGGTCCTCGAGCCGCTTGTTCGTGGGCCACATCACGAAGAGTGTGAAGGGCACCACGGCGCTGAGCACGAAGGCGGCCACGATCCAGATCGCGCCGCCGCTGAAGAGTCCTGCGGCGATGCCGAGGAGCGTGCCCAATACGGCGAGCGAGGCCTGCATGACCGTGGCGCGCCGATAGCTCGGCCGCCACTCCGCGAGCGCCACCTCGGTCGGGCAGGTCATCCGCGCGGGATGCTCGACCAGGCTGACGTAGACCGCGGCGCCCGTGAAGAGCGAGGTCGCGAGTATCGCGAGGCCCTGGAGCAGCATCGGTCACCTCACCGGTTTGCTACGATCGCGGCGCGCGCCAGCGCGTCGGCGCGCTCGTTCTCGGGATGGCCCGAGTGGCCGCGCACCCAGATGAACTCCACCTGGTGCGGCTCCAGCGCTGCCGCAAGCCGCTGCCAGAGGTCGACGTTCTTGACCGGCTTCTTGTCGGCCGTACGCCAATTCCGCCGCTTCCAATCGTGGATCCAGGTGGTGATGCCGTCCCGCACGTACCGGCTGTCGGTGTGCAGGCGAACCCGGCAGGGCCGCGTCAGCGCCTCCAGCGCCGCGATCGCCGCCATCAGCTCCATGCGGTTGTTCGTGGTGGCGGGATCGAAGCCCGAGAGCTCGCGCTCGTGCCCGCGATAGCGCAGGATCGCGCCCCAGCCGCCGGGGCCTGGATTGCCGCTGCAAGCGCCGTCCGAGAAGATATCGACGATGTCGGCCTCGGCGCCCTCGCTCATCCGTCGAGGCCGTAGGCGCTCGTGCGCGCGATGCCGCGGTGGAAGCGCAGCTTGCGCAAGTACTCGAGCGGATCCTTGGGCCGCACGAGCGCGCCCGCGGGATGGTTCAAGAGATCGTAGAGCCGCGTCAGCAGGAACCGCAGCGCGCTGCCGCGGGCCAGCAGCGGCAACGCCGCGTATTCAGGCTCCGAGAGCGGCCGCTTGGCGCGGTAGTGCGACAGCAGCTGCCGCGCCTTGGTCACGTTGAAGTCCCCATCGGACTCGAAGCACCAGGCGTTGAGGCAGATCGCGACGTCGTAGGCGAGGAAATCCGTGCAGGCGAAATAGAAATCGATCAGTCCCGACACCGCCTCGCCGCGGAAGAACACGTTGTCGGGAAACAGGTCCGCATGGATGGTGCCCGCCGGCAATCCCGTAGGCCAACGCTGCTCCAGCTCGCCGAGCTCCTGGCCCAGCTCCTGGGCGAGGCCTGGCTTCACCTCGTGGGCGCGCGCCGCGCAGGCCTCGAATAGCGGGCGCCAGCCCGCGACCGAGAGATTGTTCGGCCGCCGCATCGCAAAGCCGGCTCCGGCGAGGTGCAGTTGGGCGAGCGCGCCGCCGACGCCCGCGCAGTGAAACGGCAAAATGCGCCGCGGCCATAGGCCCTCGAGGAAGGTGACGATGGCCGCCGGCCGCCCGCAGAGCGAGCGCAGTGCCACACCGTCCCGCGCCTTCACCGGCGTCGGACACGCGATGCCGTGCGCCGCCAGGTGCTCCATGAGCGCGATGAAGAACGGCAGGTCCTGCGGGAGCACCCGCTTCTCGTAGAGCGTCAAGATGAACGTGCCGCGCTCGGTGCGCAGGAGAAAATTCGAGTTCTCGACGCCCTCGGCAATGCCCTTGCACGAGACCACCTCGCCGATGTCGTAGTCTCTGATGAAGGCGGTGAGCTCCTCGTCGCCGACGTCGGTATAGACCGCCATGGCGCCCTAGGCTTGCGCCGCGAATGCGATGTGGAGTTTCGTGGAGCGCACGTTCAGTCCCGGCGCGACTCTCATGCCATGCCTCGGCCTTTCTCCGGGTCCAACCCTTGTGCGCCTCGACGCCCTCGCCTAGAGTTGCGCCCGCATTCGCCGGGGCATCCGGTGACGACTCGAGGGCGACGTTAGTCCAGCAACACCTGATAAGGAAGAGGGGTCATGGCGGAGCCGATTCCGGCGCAGAAGGCACCCTACGGCGTGACCGTGGAGGCGGGGAAGGAATATTGGTGGTGCGCATGCGGTCGCAGCAAGAGCCAGCCGTTCTGCGATGGCTCGCACAAGGGCACTGGCCTATCGCCGCAACAGTACAAGGCCGACAAATCGCAAGAGGTCTGGTTCTGCGGCTGCAAGCAGACCGGCGGCAAGCCGTTCTGCGACGGCACCCACAAGCGGATTTGAGCCGCCTAGGTTTCATGAGGTCGCGCGCGAGAGCCGCTGGGGCCGTCGCCTTGGCGTTCGCTGCAGCGGCGTGCTCGGGAACCGGCCGTCAAGTGCCGTGTCCGAGTGTTGCCGTCGTCCCCGAGCTGCACTCCGTGGCGAGATTCGGCCCCGGTCCGGGCCGGCAGGATTCTGACGTGGTCTACGGCGCGGTCATGCTGAAGGCGGAGGTCAGCTGTGAGATGGACAAGAAAAGAGGAGCACTCGTCGTTTCAAATCAGCTCGGTATCAGCGCTTTGCGCGCACGCACCGACGTCAAGAAAGCGCAGGTAACATATTTCGAGGCAATCATAAATCGCAACCAGCAGATTTTGTCGGAACGCGATTTCGTCGTTGAGCTGGAATGGCCAACGACGCAACAGCGACTCCAAGACACCGAAGAGTTGGAGACTCTCCTCCCGCTGGCGCCGAACGCGACGGGAGCCGACTATGCGATTCTCTTCGGATTTCGGCTTACGCCGGAGGAATTACAGTACAACCGCGACCACGCGCCGAAAACACCGGGTTGAGGCGGCGTCTCAGTGCGCCGATAGCGGCCGCCAGCGCGAGTTCTCCCACACCGCGGCGGCCGCGGTCACCGCGAACGCCGCAATCCAAAGCCAGAAGCCCGGGCCGCGCGCGCACAGCGGATCTTGGCCCCTCGCCTCGCTGTAGAACGAGAGCGGCGCGAGCGCGGTCAGGGCGAGCAAGAGACCGGGCACGGCGTACTGCAGCTGAGGCGCGCGTCCCGCGATCATTCTCGCCATGCCGATCAGCAGAAACACGTTGGCGTACCAGGCGAACATTCCGACCGATGGATGCCAGAACATCATCAGCGGTCCCGCCCAGCCCGTGATCAGCGTCATGTATCCCAGCGCCCACTGGGGCCGGTCATAGGCGCAGGTTGCCAGGTCCGGCGCGGCGAGCGCGCCGATCCACAGCATCGCCACAATCGCAAACAAGCCTGCATTGAGTCTGCCGGCGGACAGCAATCCCCCCGTATCCCCCGCCAATCGCGAAGGCACGGTCGTTACTCCTATGCAGTGCGAGATCGCTGCATCATACGCATGAATCTGGCGACACTATGGCGACCGCGTCACGCGATCTCCCAAGCTGGCCATGGAGCGCCACCGGTGCTAAGGTCGCGTCCGTGCCGTAAGCACCCTGATGGGAGAGACTGGGCAGCGCGCCGAGACGAGCGCGGTGCCCGGCGCCGAAGGAGCAACCGCCCCGGAAACTCTCAGGCAAAAGGACCGTCAGGGCGAGGGCACTCTGGAAAGCAGGCGCGCCAGCTCGCGCGTCTCACCGAAGAGGTAAACCGCGCGGGCCTCCCGCGGTGAATCTTTCAGGTTCCCGGACAGAGGGGTATCCGCTTCGGCGATCGCCGAGGCGGGCCTCGAACTGTTCGGAGCCCCCCGTGAGCGATCAACCCCAGGCACCCCTACAGAAGACCCCGCTGCATGCGCTTCACGTGGGCCTCGGCGCCCGCATGGTGCCGTTCGCGGGCTACGAGATGCCGGTTCAATACCCCACGGGCATCGTGGCCGAGCATCTGCACACACGCAGCCAGGCGGGCCTCTTCGACGTTTCGCACATGGGCCAAGCGCGGCTCGACGGCGCCGGCAGGTCGCAAGCGCTCGAGCGTCTGGTGCCCGGCGACATCCAAGCTCTCAAGCCCGATCGCATGCGCTACACGCTCTTGACCAACGCGACGGGCGGCATTCTCGACGACCTCATGGTGACGAACCTCGGAGATCATTTGCACCTGGTGGTGAATGCCGCGTGCAAGGCCGCCGACGTCGAGCATTTGAAGCGCGAGCTGGAGCCCTCCCTCGCGGTGACGCCGCTGCCGGACCGCGCGTTGCTCGCGCTCCAAGGTCCCGCCGCCGCCGAGGTGCTGGGACGGCTGGCGCCTGCGGTCAAGGCGATGTCGTTCATGACCGTGGCCACGCATCGGTTGGCGGACATTGAGTGCCTGATCTCTCGCTCAGGCTACACCGGCGAGGACGGCTTCGAGATCTCGCTTCCCGCCGAGGCCGCGGAGCGCTTGGCGCGGCGCCTGCTGGCCGAGCCCGAGGTGAAACCGATCGGGCTTGGCGCCCGCGACACGTTGCGGCTCGAGGCCGGCCTTTGTCTTTACGGCCACGACATCGACCAATCGACCACGCCGGTCGAGGCCGATCTCGGCTTCGCCCTGGGCAAGCGCCGGCGCGAGGCCGGCGGCTTTCTCGGCGCCGACGTGATCTTGCGCCAGCTCCGCGACGGCACGGCTCGCAAGCGGGTGGGCGTGCAGCCCGAGGGCCGTGCCCCCGCGCGCGACGGCACGGAGATACTCGATAGCGGCGGCGCCAAGATCGGGCACATCACGAGCGGGGGCTTCGGACCCAGCATCGATCGACCGATTGCCATGGGGTATATCGCGAGCGCGCACGCGGCGATCGGCACCGCCGTCTCGCTGATGGTGCGCGGCACGCCGAGACCCGCTCGCGTGGCGCCGTTGCCCTTCGTAGCTCATCGCTATCACCGTGGCTGAAACGGCCGCATAGGGAGAGAAACGTCATGACAGTCAAATACACCAAGGATCACGAATGGGTGCGCATCGAGGGCGCCACCGCCATGGTCGGCATCAGCGACTACGCGCAGACTCAGCTCGGTGATGTCGTTTACGTCGAGGTGCCCGAGGTCGGCCGCAAGCTCGAGCAGGGCAAGGAGGCCGCGGTGGTGGAGTCGGTTAAGGCCGCGAGCGAGGTCTATGCCCCGATCTCCGGCGAGGTGACCGCGGTCAACGCCGATCTCGCCGGCGAGCCGGGCCGCGTCAACGCCGATCCCATGGGTGAGGGGTGGTTCTTCAGGATGACGATCGCCAAACCCAAGGAGCTCGAAGCGCTGATGGACGAGGCGCAGTACAAGGCCTACGTCGAGGGCCTCGGCTGATGCGCTACCTGCCCCTCACCGCCACCGACCGCCAAGCGATGCTCGCCGCGATCGGCGTGCCCTCGATCGATGCGCTCTTCGCCGATGTGCCGAAGGCGGCCCGTTTGGACGATCTGGTCGATCTGCCGCGCGCCCAGGGCGAGCTCGAGGTCGAGCGGGCGCTCGGCGCCATGGCCGCCAAGAACCTGGTCGCCGGCGCGGTGCCGAGCTTCATCGGCGCCGGCGTCTATCGGCATCACGTGCCGGCATCGGTCGATCACCTGATCCAGCGCGGCGAGTTTCTGACTTCCTACACGCCCTATCAGCCGGAAGTGGCGCAGGGCACGCTGCAGATGTTGTTCGAGTTCCAGACCCAGATCGCGCTCCTCACGGGAATGGAGGTGGCGAACGCCTCCATGTACGACGGCGCGACTTCTTGCGCCGAGGCGGTGATGATGGCGAACCGCCTGACGCGACGGAAGAAAGCGGTCCTCGCCGGCAATCTGCATCCGCACTATCGCGATACCACGCGGACCTACGCGCGCTTCGTCGGCTTCGAGACCGTGCTCGCGGACCCCGATCCCTCCGAGCGCCAGGACCTCGCGGCGCTGGTCGATCGCGAGACCTCCTGCGTCGTGGTGCAGAACCCCGGCTTCTTCGGCGCCGTGCGCGACCACACGCCGCTCGCCGCCGCCTGCCACGCGGCGGGCGCGCTCCTGGTCGTCGTCGTCACGGAGGCCATGTCGCTCGCGTCCATCGAGCCGCCGGGCGCGATGGGCGCCGACATCGTCGCGGGCGAAGGCCAGTCCTTCGGCAATGCGCTCAATTTCGGCGGACCGCATCTGGGCCTGTTTGCCTCCCGCGAGAAATACGTACGGCAGATGCCGGGGCGGCTCGCG
Organism: Allostellaceae bacterium; assembly: GCA_035604335.1. Taxonomy (GTDB): domain Bacteria; phylum Pseudomonadota; class Alphaproteobacteria; order ATCC43930; family CGMCC-115725; genus DASZHJ01. The sequence goes on from DATNIT010000104.1 coordinate 43,434, forward strand.
GGCGAGACGGTGGACGTGGATGGGAAGCGCGGCTGGGTGCTGACGCTGTCGACGCGCGAGCAGCACATCCGGCGCGAGAAAGCGACCAGCAACATCTGCACCAACTCCGAGCTCTGCGCGCTCGCGGCGTCGATCCATCTGGCGCTGCTCGGCGAGGCCGGGCTTCAGCGGTTGGGCGCTCTCAATCACGCGAAGGCCGTGCAACTCGCCGACCGCCTCGCGGCGGTGCCGGGCATTTCCGTCGTCAACGACACCTTCTTCAACGAATTCACGGTCAAGCTGCCGCGGCCCGCGGCGTCCGTGGTCGAGGATCTGGCGCGGCGCAAGATCCTGGGCGGCGTACCCGTGAGCCGGCTCTACCCCGGCCGCGCGGAGCTCGCGAACCTGCTCGTCGTCGCCGCCACCGAGACCAACACCGAGGACGAGATTGCGGCCTTCGGCGCCGCGCTCCAGGAGGCGATCCGATGAGCGACTGGAGCCAAGCCGTAAGCGCCGGCAAACCCGCCAAACCGGACTCGGCGGCGGCCGGCGCGACCATAACCGGCAACCGCGGCCTCAGGATCGAGGAGCTGCTCTTGTTCGAGCAGGACCGTCCGGGCCGCACCGCCGTCGATCTGCCGGAGCCGCCGAAGGTCCAGAGCCGGCTCGGCACGCTCGCGCGCAAGCAGCCGGTTGGCCTGCCGGGCCTCGCGGAGCCGCAGGTCGTGCGCCACTTCACGCGACTCTCGCAGAAGAATTACGGCATCGATGTCGGGACTTATCCGCTGGGCTCCTGCACCATGAAGCACAACCCGCGCCTTGGCGAGCGGGTCGCGCGGTTCGCGGGATTCGCCGATATCCATCCGCTCCAGCCGCAATCGACCGTGCCGGGCGCGATCGAGCTCATGGACACGCTCGCGCATTGGATCAAGACGCTGACGGGCATGCCGGCGGTGGCGCTGTCGCCAGCGGCCGGCGCTCATGGCGAGCTCTGCGGCATGATGTGCATTCGGGCGGCGCTCATGGCGCGCGGGGAAATTCGAACGCGCGTCCTGGTGCCGGAATCCGCCCACGGCACGAATCCCGCCACCGCAGCCGCCTGCGGCTATGCCGTGGACCCGATACCCGCCAATGCCGAGGGCCGCGTCGATCTCGCGGCGCTGAAAGCCAAGCTCGGGCCGGATGTCGCGGCGCTGATGCTCACGAACCCGAACACCTGCGGGTTGTTCGAGACCGAGATCCGCGAGATCGCCGACGCGGTCCATGCGGCGGGCGCCTATTTCTACTGCGATGGCGCGAACTTCAACGCGATCATGGGCCGCGTCAGGCCTGCCGATCTCGGCATCGACGTGATGCACCTCAATCTGCACAAGACCTTCTCCACGCCGCACGGCGGCGGCGGTCCGGGCAGCGGTCCCGTGGTGATGGTCGCGGGCCTCGCGCCTTATGCGCCGGTGCCCTGGGTCGTGCGCGGCGCGGACGGTTTGCGCCTCGTCGAGCATTCCGAGGGTCCCGCCGCGGAAAGTCTCGGACGGCTCAAGCAAAACCACGGCCAGATGGGCATGTTCGTGCGCTCGCTCGTCTACATGATGAGCCACGGCGCGGACGGGCTGCGCCAGGCCGCGGAGGATGCGGTGCTGAACGCCAACTACATCCTCGCCGGCGTCAAAGGCGAGCTCACGCCGGCCTTTCCCGGCACCTGCATGCACGAGGTGCTGTTCGACGATCATTTCCTCGCGGGTACCGGCGTCACCACCCTCGACTTCGCCAAGGCGATGATCGACGAGGGCTTCCATCCCATGACCATGTACTTCCCTTTGGTCGTGCACGGAGCGCTGCTGATGGAGCCGACCGAGACCGAGAGCAAGGAAGGGCTCGACCTCTTCATATCCGTGATCAAGGGCCTGGCGCGGCGCGCCAAGTCGGGCGATGCCGAGTATTTCCACGCGGCGCCCAGGCTGGCTCCGCGCCGCCGGCTCGACGAGACGCTCGCCGCGCGCAAGCCCGTGCTGCGCTGGCAGCCGCCGCCGACGGACCGGCAGGCGGCGGAGTAGGGGCGCGCGTGCTGGATGGCTTCGCCACGCGGCGGATCGACACGGGCGAGGCTTCGATCCATCTCGCGATCGGCGGTGCGGGCCCGCCGCTGCTGCTGCTGCACGGATATCCTCAGACCCACGTCTGCTGGCATCTTGTGGCGCCGCGGCTTGCGCGGCATTTCACCGTGGTCTGCCCGGATCTGCGCGGCTACGGCGAGAGCCGGGGGCCCGCGAAGAACACCGCGGACCACGCGGCCTATTCCAAGCGCGCGATGGCACGCGACCAGGCGGCGGTGATGACGGCGCTCGGCTTCGAGCGCTTCGGCGTCACGGGCCACGACCGCGGCGGGCGCGTCGCCTATCGATTGGCGCTCGATCATCCCGAGCGCGTGAGTCGGCTGGCGCTCCTCGACATCGTGCCCACGGGCGAGATGGTGGCGCGGGTCGATCGCAAGCTCGCTTATGGCAGCTACCACTGGTTCTTCCTGGCGCAGCCCTTCGACCTGCCGGAGCGAATGATTGCCGCCGATCCCGACTTCTATCTCAACTGGACGATCGCGAGCTGGGTCGGCGAGGGCGCGGCGCTGGCACCCGAGGCGATGGAGCGCTATCGCGCGGCCTTCCGCAATCCCGCGGTGATCCATGCGGCTTGCGAGGATTACCGCGCGGGGCTCGGCATCGATGCCGAGCTCGATGCCGCCGACAAGAGCGCGGGTCGTCGCATTGCGTGTCCGCTGCTGGTGCTCTGGGGCGAGCGGCGGCCCGAGCGCAAGGCGGACCAGTGGCTTTCGATCTGGCGGGAGTGGGCGACCGAAGTCGAAGGCGGTCCGGTCACCTCTGGCCATTTCCTGGCGGAGGAGCGGCCGGACGAGATCGCGGCAAGGCTCGAGCGTTTCTTCAGCGCGGGCGCATGAGGCTGCTTTGGCGCCCGACCCGGAACGCCGAAGGCGTGCGCCGGGTCGGCGGCGGGCGCGTCACTCGGCGCGACGTCTACCACCTAATGCTCACCATGCCCTGGGGCTGGTTCTTCGGCGTGCAGGCGGTCGCGTATCTGATCTTCAACGCGGCCTTCGCGCTCCTCTACCTCGCGGCGCCCGGCAGCGTCGCCAACGCCAAGCCGGGGTCGTTCGCGGACGCTTTCTTCTTCAGCGTGCAGACCATGGCGACCATCGGCTTCGGCGTGATGGCGCCGGCGACGCTCTACGCCAACGTCATGGTCACCATCGAGGCTCTCTTGGGCATGGCCAGTTTCGCGGTCGCGGCGGGGCTCATCTTCGCGCGGTTCTCGCAGCCGACGGCGCGGGTACTGTTCAGCCGTGTCGCGGTGGTGACCCCTTTCAACGGCGTGCCGACGCTGATGTTCCGCTGCGCCAACGAGCGCCGCAACCAGATCTTCGAGGCTCAGGTCCACGCCGATTTCGCGCGTCAGGAGGTGAGCGCGGAGGGCATGGCGCTGCGCCGATCCTACGAGCTCGAGCTCGCGCGCGACCGCAATCCGCAGTTCAGCCTGAGCTGGGCCGTCATGCACCCGATCGATGCCGAAAGCCCGCTCTACGGCATCGATCCGGATCTGTTGGCGGGGCAGGAGGCCTCTATCGTGGTGACGCTCACGGGGACGGACGAGACGCTGTCGCAGATCGTCTTTGCGCGAACCGCTTATCGAGCCGATGAGATTCTGTGGGGCCGGAAATTCGTCGACATCTTGAGCGAGACCGAGGACGGCAGCACGCTCGTCGACTACCGCCGCTTCCACGACACGGTGGAGAGCGCGGGGTGAAGCGGCTTAGCGCGTCTTAAGCGGATTGGGCGTCGGCGAAGAGCTTCAGATCGGCGACGAGGCCGTCGTCACGCTCGATGCCGTATTCGGCGCGCGAATGGTCCGGGCCGCTCTCCTTCACGAGGAGGACGTCCGGGTTGGTGGTGGCGAAGACGCGCAGCCGGCGCTGATCGAGCGCGAGGTCGGCGAGCTTTTCGGCCAGCGGCGCCGGCCTGACGCGGGAGCTCACGTCGATGAGCTCGACGAGGCTCTTGGCCGAGACGCCGGCCGCGCTCAGCTTCGCCGTCCGCGCGGCATCCTGCTCCGCTTTTGCGCGCCGAGCCGCCGCTTCCGCCGCGGTCGCGCGCTCGCGCTCCCGGCAATGCGTCTGGTACTCGGCCTCGACGCGGCGGCGGAAGTCGAGCGCGGGCACCTCGCGGGTGTCGAGCCAGACCTTTGCTTCAATCCAAGTCTCGGCGAGGAAGCGGCGCAGCTCGGTCGATTGCAGCTCCTTCAGCCGTGCGGCTCGCAGTGTCGCCGCCCAGCGTGCGTCGGCGGGCGCGCCGCGCAACGGCGGCGCGTCGCTCGCCTCGCGCGACGCGCCGGCG
>DATNIT010000105.1:0-2341 GCA_035604335.1 Allostellaceae bacterium
CCCTGGGAGAACGTTTTCGTTTACGGCGACATCGAGAAGGCCAACAATTTCTTCCCGCGCACCGGCTTCTTGCCGCGCTTTGTCGTCCACGGCTGCACGCGGCTCGCCGTGAAGCTCGACTTCATTGCCGGGTTGCTGCTCAAGGCGGTGGAAGCCGCCGGGACCAAGGATTATCGCGGCGTGCAAGCCAATGTCGGCGAGGTCATCGCCTGGCGCAACCTGTTCTGGGCCTTGTCGGACGCGATGGTGCGCGATCCCAAGCCCTGGATCGGCGATTACGTGCTGCCCAACATGGACCCAGGCAACGCCTATCAGATCATCGCCACCATGGCCTACACCAAGGTCAAATACATCATCGAGCAGACCGTCGCTTCCGGGCTGATCTATCTCAATTCCCATGCCCGCGACTTCAAGAACGCCGAGATCCGTCCCTATATCGACCGCTATATGCGCGGCTCCGGCGGCTACAACGCCGAGGAGCGCGTCAAGCTGATGAAGCTCCTCTGGGACTGCCTGGCGACGGAATTTGGCGGCCGCCACGAGCTCTACGAGATCAATTACGGCGGCTCGACCGAAGAAATCCGCCGCTATTGCTTGTTCGGCGCGCAGGCGTCCGGCAATGCCGACCGCTTCAAGGGCTTCGCCGAGGCCTGCATGGCGGAGTACGATCTGGACGGCTGGAAAGTGCCGGATCTGACCGATCCCGGCGAGCTCAGCTACCACGTCCTGCGCGGCGCGCCGAAATAGGACGCTGGATTTCGCGGGCTCGGCCGGCAACGGCGCGGCCTCACCAGAAATCGAGCGTCGGCTCCAGTCTCTGCTCGTGTGAATGCCGGAGCGACGCCAGCCGGCCGACATGGAGAACGATCGGCGAAAGCCCCTCGTTGTGCCGCAGCGCGAGGATCTCGCCGACGAACAGCGAGTGGTCGCCGCAGTCATGTCGCGCGGTCACCTTGGCGGCGATGGTTGCTTGCGCGTGAGCGAGCAGCGGCGTGCCTCCGGCATGGTCGTATTTCGGATCGAGGCGCTCGACGGGACGCCCGGCAAAATGACCGATCAAAGCTTCCTGGCCGCGGGCGAGGATGCTGACGCCGAAGTGACCGGATTCGATCAGAAAGCCGTGCATGCGCGCAATCTTGCTGACCGAGACCACGCAAAGCGGCGGATCGAGCGATCCCGACATGAAGGCGTTCGCGGTCATGCCGCGCACCTCGCCGCGCACCTGCGTGGTGATGACGGTGACGCCGGTGACGAACGACGCCATGACGCGGCGGAAGCGTTCGTGATTGACCGCGTCGTCGCGCGGCTCACCGCCGGAGGGGGGTGCCGGAACAGCCATGCGGAATCATACGAAGCCTCCCGGGACGAGGCAAGGAACGTGGCCGGTCGTCATGGCGCGTATCCCACTCAAATGCGCGCCTGATTAAAACGCGCGAGAACCTCGGGCGGGATCGGCTGTGACCGTATGCGTTTCGGATCGTCCTCGCGGCGCACCACCCACACGCGCGTCTCGAAGCCTTCGGCCGCGAGCACGCCGGCCTTGGTGAGCCGATGTTCGATCTTGAAGCTCGAGCGGCCGCATTCGACCAGCGCCGTCTCGATCGCCAGCTCGTCGCCGAACCGCGTCGGCAGGCGGAAACGTCCACGCGTCTCCACCACCGGATGGCCAGCGAAGTGATAAACCTTGAGGTATTCGATCTTGGTCATGCCGAGCGCGCGCTCGATCAGCATGGTCGTGGAGGTGTCGAATATCTCGAAGTAGCGTGGATAGAAGATGATCCCGGCGGGATCGCACTGGTACCATTCGATGCGCGTATTGCGGATGTTGGAAAGCATGAGGACAGACAACAGAGGACGGAGGGCGGAGGGCGGATTAATAATGGGCATCATGCTTCATGGTGAAGCCCCTAGCGTTTTGGCCGGTCCATCTGTCCTCCGTTGTCGCTACCGCGGCGCCATGCGCAGCGCCGCATCGATCCGGATGACCTCGCCGTTGATGTAGCTGTTCTCGATCAGGTGGCGGACCAGCGCCGCGAACTGCGCCGGGTCGCCGAGCTTTTTCGGGAACGGCAGCGACGCGGCGAGACTCTCCTGCGCCTGCGGGGTGAGCCCCATCAGCATCGGCGTGAGGAATATGCCGGGAGCGATGGCGTTGACGCGGACCCCGAATTGGGCGAACTCGCGCGCCGCCGGCATGACCAGGCTGACGATGCCGCCCTTCGACGACGCATAGGCGGCTTGGCCGATCTGGCCTTCGAAGGCCGCGACGGACGCCGTGGAGACGATGACGCCGCGCTCGCCGTCGGTGAACGGATCGAGCGTCGACATGGCGGCGGCGGCG
>DATNIT010000106.1:0-2801 GCA_035604335.1 Allostellaceae bacterium
GTTTCGGGAGTCACGCCGCTCTTGCGCAGGAGATCCTGCAATTCGGCGGCGCTCACCGGAAGATAGTCGGCATGACGAAGGTCCGTGTACGCATTCCAGAGCATGGCACCGGGAATATGACCGTCCTTGTACGCGGCCGCGCTGACGTCGACTTCCACAAGCCTCAATGACGGATCGGCGATGTGCGAAGCGATCCAGGCGGCGTCCACGCGTGCGTCCGACGTGACATTGGCGGATGGCATTGTCTGTCTCCTCGTTTTGGATCGGCATGACGCGCATTTGCGTCGTCTCGTTTGAAGCCACTATCCTCGGACAGCGTTTGATTCACCGTTTGAGCCAGGCCCGGATCGCTATCGGCCTGCAAGCCACACCCGCGCCGACGAATCCGGCGATGTCATCAGGGTGCGTTCGCCCCTCGTGCGAAATACCACGCTCGCTCCCTTGCTCGCTAATAGGTTGCGGCCGGAACCTTCGCAAAGCGGCCATCTGTCGATCGGCGGGCCGCGGCTCGCTCGAGCGGACGGGAAGCGTGAGCTCGATCCATCCAAGCTCGAGGCGACTCCACGCCCCGAACCAGCGAGGAGAGATCCAATGGCAGCAGACAACGACAAGCTCAACGCGTTTCTCGGTCGATTCGTCAACGACCTCGGCGCCGCCGTCCATGCCGGGATGATGGTCATCGGCGATCACCTCGGACATTACAAAGCCCTGGCGACGGGTTTCTTGAGCTCGAGCGAACTCGCTGGGAAGACCGGCACCGACGAGCGCTACGTGCGCGAATGGCTCGCGTCTCCGGCCGCGGGCGGCTACATCACCTACGACGCCGAAGTAGGCAAATTCAGCGTTGAGCGAGGAGCAGGCCTTCGCCCTTGCCGTCGAACACCGCCCGGCATTCATCCCGGGCGCTTTCGAGCTGGCGCTCGGATCCCTGAAGGCCGTGCCGCGCATCATTGAAGCATTCCGCAACGGTGCTGGAATGGGCTGGCACGAGCACGACACGGGCGTATTCCACGGCTGCGAGAGATTCTTCCGTCCCGGCTATGCCGCCACCCTCGTTCCTGCGTGGGTCGCCGCGCTCGACGGCGTCAAGGCGAAGCTCGAGTCCGGGGCCCGCGCTGCGGACGCCGGCTGCGGCCAGGGAGCCTCTACGATCCCGATGGCTCAGGCGTTTCCGGAGTCAAGCTTTTTCGACTTCGGCCATCACCAAGGATCGATCGACGCCGCCCGCAATTCGGCACAGCGCGCCGGCGTCAGGGAGCGCGTGACTTTCGATATCGCGAAGGCGAAGGAGTATCCGGGCAAGGACTACGACCTCGTCGCGGTGTTCGACTGCCTGCATGACCTGGGCGACCCGGTCGGGGCGGCCATCCACGTGCGCAAGTCGCTGCGGTCGGACGGCACTTGGATGATCCTCGAGCCGTCCGCCAATGACAACCTGAAGGACAATCTGAATCCGGTCGGCCGGGTCTACTACTCGTTCTCTATGCTGCTGCGCATGCCCTGTTCGCGGTCGCAAGAGGTCGGCCTGTGCCCCGGCGTCCGAGCCGGCGAGTCACCGATGCGCAGCGGGGCGACCTCGGGAGGATTCAGCCGCTTTCGCCGCGCCACCAAAACACCGTTCAACCTCGTCTACGAGGCGCGCCCCTAGTCTCCGAAGTGCGCCAACGCGCGCTTCATCAGCGACAGAGGACCGCATCGGGTCGCGGCGTGCCGAAGAGGATCGGCATCGGCCGCGGATCGGCCGAGTGCGAGCACCGCTGTAGCGCCCGGGCGCCTCGTCACGCGTTTCAGCGCGGCGAGTCCCCGCGGCTCCGACTGCCCTGGCCCGCGCCGGGCAGCTCAGCTTTCGCCGATCACTTCGGCCGGCCAAACGCGCTCGTACGGCGCCCGTGCCGCGCTTTGCACGTCGCGAACGCTCTGCGCGTCTGCCGCCTCGAATTCGCAGAAACTCCGCCGCCGATCGGTCGAGATGCGACTGCGGATGTAGCGAACGCCGTAGAGATCGAGGCAACCCCCGATCCGCTGAAAGCACGCGTTCAGATCTTCCTGGCTGATCGGGGGATCGAAGTTTCGTTCAACAATGATGCGCGGCATTATGTCCTCCTTCGCGTTGAGTGTGATCTTCCGGGCGAGGCGTTTGAACCAGCGTTTGAACGCAAAGGCCAAGTTCCGCAGCGGCGCGAAGCGCGACTTGGCGTGCACCTTCGCTCAGCGCGTCACGGTTGCCCAAATGCTCCAGCACCGGCTCGAGGCACGCTCTGGCGGCCGAGTGCTCTCCCTGGGCGGCCAGAACGCGTGAGAGCAATGCCTGCGACCTTACCGCCTCGCAGACGCGCCGGGTCGCCCGGGCTGCGGCGAGCGCTTCCTGGGCCACCTCGCGAGCACGACCAAAGCGGCCGTCCGCCAGCGCCAATTCCCCGACCGCGTTTAACGCGTAGGCGAGACGGGCCTTGCTGTCGATGGATCGTAGCTCATCGAGCGCGGACTCGAGGCGCTCTTGCGCGCCGGCTTGACCCAAGCTGGATTGGACCAGCGCTTGGAGCACCCGCCCGAAGGGCAGCTCCCCGCCCTCGCCCATCTTCGACGCAAGTGGCAGCAGCTCGTCGACGCAAGCGAGCGAGGCCCGCGAATCGCTGCGCTCCAGATGGATCATCGTAAGGCAGACAAGGCACCTGCATTCCTCCCACCGATCCTCGAGGCGGTGGGCCAGCCTTCGCGCCTGCTCGAGGAGCGGCACCGCGGCATCGAGTTCGCCGTCCCATCGTCGCAGTAACGCTTGGCCGTGGAGAAGCCAGAGTGAC
>DATNIT010000107.1:0-38058 GCA_035604335.1 Allostellaceae bacterium
CCATCGGCGTGCGCGGATCGTCCTTCACCGCGTGCGGCGACTGCAGGATCGGCACCACGTTCGGCTCGTTATGGCAGGTCAGGCACTTCGTCGCACCGCCGGTCGTATAGAGGGCCGGGGATGCGTCCTGCGCGACCGCGGTCGGCGTCGCCAGGAGGACCCCTCCCAGCATGCCGACCAAAACGAGGGCCAGCTTGGTCTTAGTCACGAATCAAACCTCCCGCCGCGACAGAAGTGCCGCAGCCACAATCATTGCCGCCTTGACCGATGACGAGCTCGGAGCTGCCGGGCGCGATTGGCGCGCCCGGAAACAGGCCGATTTGGAATGCGTGGATGTAGTTGCGAGCAGACGCGCCCGCGAAGGCGATCGTTCCTACCGAACCGAGCAGTACCTCGAACTTCCACCAAAGTCGCCCCTTGCCGACCTGGTGAAACGCGCGCGCAGCAATCTGATCGCTTCCTAACTCAGTGAAATTGCCCCGCGAACGTCCCCCAATAGCTGCAATCGAGTGTGCGCTTGGTGTCGGCAGGCGGTAGTGCCACAAGCCATTGGCTTGATAATGCCACAGCCTGTGTGCGACTTATTTGCAACAGTTCTGTTAAGGATTGAACTCCGCGGTACTATCGCGCGCCACTTTGTCGCGTGTTTGCGGGCCGCCTAGCTCGCCTTGGGCAGGTGGTGGGCGATACCCTGGTGGCAATCGATGCAGGTCTTGCCGGAGGCCTTGAGCTCGTCCTCGTTGTGCCGGCGCTGCGCCAGCTTCTCCTGCTTCGAGAGGTCCATCGCCTCGAAGCTATGGCAGTTGCGGCACTCGCGCGAATCGGCCGCCCGCATCCGCGCCCACTCGTCCGCGGCAAGCTCCGCCCGCTTCGCCTCGAATTTTTCCGGGGTGTCGATGGCGCCGGTGAGCTTGCCCCACAGCTCGAAGCTCGCCTGCATCTTCCGGATCATCTTGTGCGTCCAGTCCTTTGGCACGTGGCAATCGGAGCAGATCGCGCGGACGCCCACCCGGTTCTTGTAGTGAATCGTCTCCTTGTATTCCTGATAGACCGTGTCACGCATCTCGTGACAGGAGATGCAGAATTCCAGCCTGTTGGTGGCTTCCAAGGCCGTGTTGAACGCGCCCCAGAAGGCGATTCCGCCGACGAAGCCGACCACCAGCAGGGTTGCAAGCGAGTATCGAGCGCTGGGGCGGCGGAGGAAATCGATCGTCCGGCCCAACAACCCCCGATTCGCTTCGTTATCCGCCATCGATCGCCCCCGCCCCTGTCTCGCCCGCAAAACCCAAGGCCTCGTCCCGTCGAGGCCGGCCCGCCTATTTGAGGCTGGCGTAGAAATTCAACAGCGCGTCGAAGGCGTCGTTGTCGAGTTTCGCGATGACCGGCTTCATCTTCGGGTCCGCGATTCGCTTGCCGGAGGTGAACAAAGTCAGCTGCTCCTTGAGATAGGGCGTCCACTGACCCGCGAGAAAGCCCGAATCGTCGTCCGCCAGGCTGCCGCTCTTGGAATGGCACTTCTCGCAATTCTGCTGAGCGATCGTCTGTCCCTTCTTGGCCTGCGCGGCATCGAAACTCTGCTGCGCAGGAACGAACTTCTTGCTGGCGAAGAAGTCGGCGACGCCCTTGACGTCCGCGTCGCTCAAGTCCTTCACCACGTCGCACATATTGGTCTTGGTGCCCTTCTTGTCTCCGGCGCGCACTTCGGCATCGGGACAGGGACGTTCTTTCTTCTTGTAATCCGCGATCTCGTCGGTGAGATAGGCCGCCGACATACCGGCGATGATCGGCACGCTCGGCGAAGTGCTCGCGCCGTCTTTGTCATGGCAGTTGGTGCAGCCGGTGACGATTGTATTCACGTCTGCCGCGCACGCTCCGCTCGCGACGGAGATCGAGAGCATGGCTCCCAGTAAGCTTGCTTTCCCGATCGACCGTGCCATCGCTCTTCTCTCCTGATCGTTCATCAATCTCGCGCGTCGGTTCTTTGTGCGGGACCAGTCGAGGCTATCCGAGACCCTGGCCAATGGCTCCATGCCCTAAGCGAAGGGGTGCGGAGGGCGTCGCACCGCACCACCAAGCCTGCACAAGCCGGCGCGCCCGCAAATGTCTGCGCCGAGGGCCCATTTTGGTAGGGCCAGCGCTCGGTCCGGGCGTAAGGCCAGATGCGAATTGGTCCGTTCCTTGTGGGCCTTGCGACGATGTGCCCTAGGTCGCGCCGACGCCGTCGATCACCGCCGCGAGCCTGCGGAGGCCGGCGGCGATTTGGTGCTCATTCATGCGCGCATAGCCGAGGCACAGGCCGCACTCGGGGTCGGTGTTCTCCGCGGAAGCGCCGTGCTCGAAAATGTCCAGCGCGATGCCCTCCGCGCGTGCGCGGTCACGGATCGTCCCGGCTTTGGCGAAATGCGCCGGGAACGACCAGTCCACGTGGTCTTCCGCCGTCGGCTCGTGCGTCGTTGCCGTCTCGATAAGGCCTCGCAACCCCCCGATCAGCGCCTCGCGTCGTTCCATCATGACTTTGCCCACGCGCCGCAGATGCCGCGAATAGGCGCCGTCCTCGATGAAACGTGCCAGCGTCACCTGCTCGAGCCACGGCGGGGCGTCGCCAAGCAGCTCCTTGAGCGACGTCGCTGACTCCACCAATGGTGCCGGCACCACCATGTATCCCATGCGCGTGCCCAAGCTGAGCGTCGGGGAAAAATCTCCGAGCCGGATCACGCGATCGTCGAAACCGGCGCCGGCCGGAGGCGCCAAGAACAGGATGTGGTCCACCCCCTCGTATTCGACGAGATAGGCCCCGGTTTGTCGCGCCCACTCGAGCAGCGCCGCACGCCGCTTCCACCAACGCCGCCCGACCTCGGGCGCCGCATGGGGATGCGGTGCATTGAGCCAAGCAAGCCGCGCGCCCTCGTGGCCCGCCGGCACTCGCGGCGCGGGCGCCGGCAAGGGCACTGTCTTCGCCCCGATACTGTCGAATGCCCACGCGGCGCTGCGCGGCAGCGGCGTATCGACTAGCGCCGACATGGCCCCTCCGAGCAATAGCCGGGCGAGGATATAGCTGGCTTGTCGGATACCCGACACGATGATCACTTCCTCGGGTTGCGTCGCGATACCGCGCTCTCCCGCCATCCATGCGGCAACCGCCGTCCGCAGGCGATCGGATCCGGCGGGGTGGTCGTCCGCGCGATCCGCGGAGCCGTCGCGCAGGGCGCGCGAAACCAGGCGCTGCCAAGTCTTGACCGGAAAAAGCCGGTGATCGAAGCCGCCGGACCGGAAATCGAACGCCGCCTTGGCCGCGAGGCCGGCCGACCCCGCTGTCCCCCGCGATGACCGGTCGGTGGCTCGCCGCGTCTGCGTGGAGGTAGCGAATCTTGGATCGGGGGATACGCCTGGCGGTCGGGCGCTCACGAAGGTTCCCGCTGCCGGCTTGGTCTCGAGGTATCCTTGGGCGATCAGTTCCTCATAGACCAGCATCGCCGTCGTGCGCGAGACGCCCATCTGCCGCGCTAGGGTTCGCGTCGCCGGCATGCGCGACATCGGTGCAATGCGTCCGGACTCGATCAGCTCTCGCAGCTGCTCAAGAAGCTGGGACTGCAGCCCGCCCCCCAACGAACGGTCGAACGACAAGATCATCGGATCGGATTTCCCGCCAGATGCTCACGATTATCTTTTATGTTAATCCGCTTGTAAGCGCTTGGCATTGACCTGGATCATAGGCGACAAAGCGTGAACATTCGCTCCTAGGAGTCAGCTAGGGCGATCCTTGGATGACGTCAAATTTAATTGTTTGCTGGCGTACTTTGCACACGCAAATATTGTATTTTGTATGCCGAATTACTCGCCCAGCAGCTTTGCCATCATGTATTGGTCGACGTGGCGGCCGTCGACGCGCACGCTCTCGCGCAGCACGCCTTCGAGCGTGAATCCCGATTTCCGGTAGAGGGCGACCGCAGGCGCATTCGTGGCGACCACGGGGAGCTGCAACCGATGGATACCGGCGCCCCTCGCCCAATCCTCGAGCGCCGCCATAAGGGCGCTGCCGATGCCGCGCCCGCGGCAGGCGTCGAGCACGCCGATGCCGACCTCGACCGCGGCACGTTTGGCCGGATGGCCGCCGCCGGTGGCGGTCGCGAGCCCCACGAGCGCACCGCCGAACTCGGCCACCAGCACCGCGTTGTTGCCGCTCGCGGCCGTGGCGCACAGGAACTGGCGCAAATCCTCGGCGCCGGTCTCGGGATCGATCGGCAGGACGAACAGCAAGCTCGCCTCGCGCGCGAGCCGATTGATCAGCTCAATGAGCGCCGGCACGTCGCGCTCCGTCGCCAGGCGTGCGAAGACACGCGGGCTTGCGGCGGACGAGGCGACGGGGTCGGCGGCAGAGGCCATGGCGGCTCCGGCAGGGGGCGCCAGCCTCGCCCGGGCGTGGTTAAGAATCGCTTTAATGCTTCCTGGCAGGATACCGGCTGTTGCCCTTCTCGGCCCGGAGACGCTCATGCGCACCCGCCCCTCAGCGCTTGTTCTCGCCCGTCAACACTTCCTGGCGTTGCTCGGGCGTGAGCTGCCGCTCGAAGATCGCAATCTGGTTCTCGCGCGCGTGCGGGACGTTGAGCCCCGCGGCCTGGCGATAGAGCCAATAGGCGGCGACGGGATCTCGCGCGCCGCCGATGCCGTTGAGTTTGCACCAGGCCAGCACTTCGACCGCGCGGGGATCGTTGGCCTCCGCGAGCCGGGCGAGCACGTCGATGTCGTTGGGGCCCGCGGTGCCGTCCCGCACATGCGCCAGCACCTGCGGGAAGCTCGGCTCGTTGGGCTTGGGCGGCGGCGGCGGCGGCGCGGGCGGGTTCGGTTGGTCCTTCAGGTCCTTTTCGCAAGCGGGGTCCGGCGTCTTGAGGCAACGGTAGGCGCCATCGAGGTCGTAGAACTGCGCGCTCACGGGCGTGCCGAGCGCGACAACGCCCAGAATCAGCAGCACGCCCATCGCCCGCATCATGGCCGCCATGATAGCAGACGGCTCCGTTACGCGCGGCTCGGATTGGCGCTCGGCGGCACGCTTCTGCTGGCCGCCTGCGGCTGGGTCCCGGGAGAATGGACTCCGCCCGCCGGCTTCCTCGGCCGCCAAGTCAATCCGAGGCCCGACCCGGTGACGGTCACCGGCAGCGGCGGGCTCCACGGCGAGCTCATCGGCGGCAGCGATCAGTCGCCCGTTCCGGTCGAGCTGGTCGATTCGGTCGTCGGCAGCGAGCTCCGGCGCTGGCTATCGCCGGCCGATCGCGCGGCGCTCGCCGAGGCGAGCCAGCAAGCCGCGGTCGCAGAGCGCAACACCAAGATCGCCTGGGGGACGCAGCCGCCGCCGGCCGGTGCGCAGGGAGCCTCGGGCACCGATGATTCCGCAGGCGCGCCGGGTGTGGCCGGCTGGGCGGCGCCGATCTCCGATCCCTACCGCACGACCCACGGTGCGATGTGCCGCGACGTCCGCCAGGCGCTCACGCGCGCGGACGACGTCATCGTGCAGTCCGTCAGCCTCTGCCGCGAGGAAACCGGGCTCGGCGGCTCCGTCTGGACCGTCGCCCACTGGCCCTGAGGCAGAGCGAATTCCGCCCGGCGGATGGGAACGAGACCCGCTCTAGCGGGCACCCGCCTTCAATCGAGTGCCGCCTCGATGGCGCCTTCGAGCTGGGCTTCGGCCGAAGGCAGGCGGTGGGGATTGCGCAGCAGCAGCAGCAGCGGAACCACCGAGAGCGTCACCACCATCATGAATTTGAAGTCGCCGATATAGCCCATCATCGCGGCCTGCCGATTGATCTCGTCGTCCAGCATGGCCTGGCCGACCGCCGTGTGCAGGCTCCAGAGGCTGCCGGCGGGCAGCGCGTGGAGCGCGGCACTATAAGGGTTGATGTGCTCGGCGAGCTCGGCGTGGTTGATCTGGATACTGCGGGCGAGCAGCGTCTCCACCACGGAGATGCCGACGCTCGCGCCGATGTTGCGCATCAGGCTGAAGATGCCGGCCGCTTCGGTGCGGAGCTGCGCCGGCAGCGTCGCGAAAGTGAGCGTGCTGAGCGGCGGGAACACCAGGCCGACGCCGAGCCCTTGCACGATGCCGGTTCGGATCACCAACCACTCGTCCATGCCGAGCGAGAAGCCGGTCATCTGGTAGAGCGAGAGCGCCGTGAGCATCAGGCCGGCCAGGACCGGCAGCCGCGGATCCATGCGCGTGAGCAGTCGCCCGACCACGATCATCGCGATCATGGTGCCGATGCCGCGCGGCGCCAAAAGCAGACCGGTGGTGACGACGGGATACTCGAGCAGGTCCTGCATCAGCGGCGGCAGCAGCGCCAAGTTCGCGAACAGCACCACGCCGACCACGGCGATGCAGAGGATGCCAGAGATGAAGTTGCGGTCTCGCACGAGCCGCGCATCGAAGAAGGGGTGCTCGGCGGTCGCAGAATGCACGATGAAGACATAGGCGCCGAGCCCCGCAAGCGCGGCCTCGATCATGATCTCCGAGGAAGTAAACCAATCCTTCAGCTCCCCGCGGTCGAGGAGCATCTGGCAGGCACCGATCGCCAAGCTCAGCATGGCGAAGCCGAAGAAGTCGAACGGTCGCGTGTTCTCCAGGCGGTGCTCCGCCACGAACACCAGGATTCCGAGATAGGCGAGGATGCCGACCGGCAGGTTGATGTAGAACACCCAGCGCCAGCTGTAGCTCTCGGTGAGCCAACCGCCGAGCACGGGACCGAAGATCGGCCCGATCATCACGCCCACGCCCCAGAGCGCCATGGCATAGCCGTGGCGCTCGCGCGGATAGACGTCGAGCATCACCGCCTGCGAGAGCGGCACCAGCGCCGCGCCGAAGAGGCCCTGGAACAGCCGGAACACCACGATCTGAGGCAGCGTCTGCGCGGCACCGCATAGCAATGAGGCGACCGTGAAGCCCACCACCGACAGCAGGAAGAGCCGCTTGCGCCCGAAGCGCGCCGCGAGCCAGCCGGTCATCGGCGTCATGATCGCGGCGGCGATGATATAGGAGGTGAGCACCCAGGCGATCTGGTCCTGGGTCGAGGACAGGCCGCCCTGCATGTGCGGCAGCGCCACGTTGGCGATCGTGGTGTCGATCACCTGCATCACCGTCGCGAGCATGACGGAGATGGTGATCATGGCGCGGTTCCCGCCCGCCGACGCGGGTGCGGCGCCCTCGGCCGCGCTCACGGCGCGTCGCTGGTCTTCTGGTCGGGAACCCGGCCGAGCGCCTTGGCGATCGGCTCGGGCAGCGGGTTCTGGTGATGCGTATCGATCTCGACCGAGACGCTCATGCCCGCGCGCAGCCCGTTGGTCGCCTCGCCGGGCGCCAGCACGAGGCGCACGGGCACGCGCTGCACGACCTTGACCCAGTTCCCGGTGGCGTTCTGCGGCGGCAGGATGGAGAACTCCGAGCCGGTGCCGGGGCTGAGGCTGGTCACCACCGCGCGCCACTGCCGGCCGGGATAGCTGTCGACCTCGATGCTCGCCTCTTGTCCCGGCTTCAAATGCGTGAGATCGGTCTCCTTCACGTTTGCCTCGATATAGAGCCGGTGCATTTCGACCAGCGCGAAAGCCGCCTGGCCAGACTGCATGTACTGGCCCGGCCGAAGATCGACCTTTGCGGTGATGCCGTCCTCGGGCGCCGCGATGCGCGTATGGGAGAGGTCGAGCGCCGCCTGATCGCGTTGCGCCGCGGCCTGGCGCACCATCGGATGATCGTCGGCGTTGATGTCGAGATTGCCGCCGAGATTGGCGAGCGTCTGCGCGAGGTCCTGCTCCACCGCCGCCGATTGCGCGCGGGCGCCGTCGTAATTGTGACGGGCTTGGTCGTATTGCGAGACCGAGACGAAGCTGTTGCTGACCAGCCGCTGCTGGCGGTCGAGTTCGCGCTTGTAGAACTCGAGCGAATCCTTGGCCTGCTGGAGCTGAGCCTGCTTCTGCCGATATGTGGCCTTCATCGCCTCGATGTTGTTGCGCGCGTTGACCAGCTGCGCCTCGGCGCGCGCGAGCGCGATCTTGAACGGCTCGTCGTCGATGCGGAACAGCAGGTCGCCCTTCACGACCGTTTGATGGTCGATCACGTCGACCTCGACAACGCGGCCCGCGACGTCGCTGCTGATCTGGACCTTGTCGGCCTGCACATAGGCGTCCTCGGTCGAGACGTAGCGGCCGCCCGTCACGTAGTAATAGGCGGCGCCCACCAGCACCACGAGCGGCCCGAGGCCCAGCAACACGACGCGGACGCCGCAGCGCTCGAGCAAACCCTTGGCGTATTTGCCGCCGGCTCTAGCCATGACGAACCCGCGGCTCGGGTCCGGCGAAGAACTCCTCGCGCGCCCCGCCGCGCTCCGACAGATTGGCGCGAATCTTGAGCAACGCGTCGACGAGCTGGCGGCGCTCCTCGTCGCCCAGCCCCGCAAGCGCCTCCTCGCGGTTCATCTCGCCGAGCGCCCACAGGCGGTCGAGCACGGGCGCCACCTTGGCGGTGGTGTAGAGTCGGCGCGCGCGCCGGTCGGTGAGATCCGCCCGCCGCTCGACCCAGCCGGTGGCTTCGAGCCGATCGACCAGCCGGCCGAGCGTCACGCCCTTGATCTCGAGGATGTCCGCAAGACCGCTTTGGTTGATGCCCTCGTGCCGGTGGAGATGCGCGAGCACCTGCCACTGCGCGCGGCTCAAGCCCAGCGTCGTAGCCCGCTGATCGAAGCGCTTGCGCAGGAGTCTCGCGATATCGTGCAGCAGAAATCCGAAACCGTGTTCCGGGCGCGGGTTCATGGCTCCCAATATGCTGAGCAGGCTTTTAATTAGCAAGCTTATGTTTCCAGCTCCTAAGTTATTGAAACATAATGAGTGCGTGCCGCCACATGGGCCCGGCGAGCGGGAAACGGCACCCGGAACAAGGGAATTGGGGTGGGTGGCGGCCGGCGGAGGCAGTGCCGGCTCGGCTCTGGTATAAGCTCGGCCATGCCCCGACCGCCTCGCGCGCGATGACGACCCTGCTGGCCACGGCCGTGCTGGTTTTCGCCGCCAGCTGGGCCGGGAGCGGGCTGATGACCACCTGGCTCCGTCGCCGAATGATCCTGGATCATCCGGCGGCGCGATCGTCTCACGGGGCGCCGGTGCCCAAAGGCGGCGGCGTGGCGGTGACCGCGGTGCTGCTGTTGACTTGGCTCGGTCTCGCGATCGCGGACCTGGCGCCGCCGGAGACGCTGCTGGTCTGCTGTCTCGCCTTCGCACTCGCGGCGCTCTCCTGGTTCAACGACGTCACGGACTTGCCCGCTGCGCCCCGGCTCGCCACGCATCTGCTGATCGCGGCCGTCGGCTTGCTCGCGCTGCCCGACCGCGGCCACGTGTTCCAGGGCCTGCTGCCGGAAGACCTCGACCAGGCCGCGACCGTCCTGCTCTGGGCCTGGTTCATGAACCTCTTCAATTTCATGGACGGGATCGACGGCATCACGGCGGTGGAGACCGGCGCGATCGGCTTCGGACTCGCCTTCGTTGGAGCGCTCACCGGGATCGCGTCCGGCGGGTATCTGCTCCTGGTGGTGGCGCTCGCCGCGGCCGCGCTGGGGTTCCTGCCCTGGAATTGGCATCCCGCGCGAGTGTTCCTGGGCGACGCCGGGAGCGTGCCGCTGGGATTCGCGGCGGGCTGGCTCCTGTTGCTGCTCGCGGGCCGCGGCTATTGGGCCTCGGCCCTGCTGCTGCCGCTCTATTATCTCGCCGACGCGACCTTGACCTTGCTCCTGCGGCTCGCCCGAGGCGAGGCGGTCTGGCGCGCTCACAAGACCCATTTCTATCAGCGCGCGCTCGCGCCGGACGGCGATCACGGCACGGTGGCCCTCTGGATCCTCGCGGGAAACCTCGGCCTCGTCGCCGCCGCGGTGATGGCGGTCTGGCACCCCGAGCCGGCGCTCGCGCTCGGCGCGGCGATCGCCACGGCGCTGCTCCTAAAGCTCGCCCTGCGCGGCCGCCGGGCGCCGCGCCCGGCGAGCGCTTAACCTTTGGCGCCGCTGCGGAAGAACTGCGGCCGTATGAAAGTGCCAGCCCAGGCACCCCGCTTCTCGCTCTTGGCTTCTTCCTCGATCGCGATGTAACGAGTGCGGCGGCCGTAGGCGAAGGCGAGACCCTCGGACACCAGGGTCGCGCCCACGTCCTTGCCGCCGACGAAGCACACCGCGAACTCGCGCGCGTGGCGATCGACGAACTCCTCGTCGACCTGACAGCCGAAGCCCGGCATCGCCACCAGTTGCTTGAGGCGGTTGGTCGCCACCGCGCCGCAATACCAAAGGCCGGCTTGACTGCCGCAGGTCTGCAGGCGCTCGAACGCGTCGACGCCCAGGAGCCGAAGGCGTTGCGTCGGGCAGGGCAGCCGGAGATGCGCGAGCACGCACTTGCCGGGCACCGCCTCCAGCGTGTCGCCGTCGTAGACCCTGTAGCGGTCGGCGCGCACGGGCGCGGGCAGAGCGAGCATGAGCAATGCGCCGAGCACGAGCAGGCCCAGCACCCCCAACCCGCCCAGGCGCCACAGCTGTTTCGTGCGGATCCGCATGGTTCCTCGACTGCCGCCCCGGCTCGTTGCGGCGTGGCCATCCTACTCCACCCTCGGACGGACGCGCGACCGGATGCGGGCGTATGGTGGCAAGACAATTTCTCGACCGGTAGAGTGGGAGAGCCCGACCGGCAAACCTGAATGCCTCTCCTCACGATGATCGAACGCCTTTCCCGGGCTCGGCCGGGCCACGTCCTCGCTCTCGCGGGGCTGCTGATGCCGCCCCTCGCGGCTGCCGCGGCGCTGTCTTTGGCACCGCTGTTGGCGGTGGTGGCGCTCGGCACGCTGACGCTCGGCGGCTACCGCGAGCTCTGGCGTCTCGAGGCGCTAGCTGGGCTGGTGATCGCGCTGGCGCTTCTGGGCATCGTCGGTACCGCCTCGGCTGCCTGGTCAATCATCCCGCTACACAGCTTCCTCGAGGGCATGCGGTTCCTTGCTATTTGCGCCGGCGGGCTCGTCGTCATTGCGGTCGCATTGAGCCTCGATACGCAGGAGCGCGATCGCGCGTTTCGCTGGCTCGTTCTTGGCGTCGTCCTCGCCCTGGTGATCCTGGCCCTCGCGGCGCTCGCACGTTTCCTCTGGGACCCAGTCCCGGCGGGTACGCCGCTCGCGCGCTGGCTCAGGGGATTCACCCTGTTCGACCGCGGAGCCACCACCTTGGCGCTCGCGGTCTGG
The DNA here is from genome assembly GCA_035604335.1 of Allostellaceae bacterium. Lineage (GTDB taxonomy): Bacteria > Pseudomonadota > Alphaproteobacteria > ATCC43930 > CGMCC-115725 > DASZHJ01. The sequence goes on from DATNIT010000107.1 coordinate 11,237, forward strand.
CCGGCGGCTCTGGGTTTGAGCCACCGCGGAAAGCGTCTGGCGGCCGCCCTCTTGCTGATCGCGGCCTTGGCGGTGATCCTGGCGCTGAGAAGCCGCTCTGCCATGCTTTGCTTGCTGGTCGGCCTGGTCGTCTGCACCCTCGCATGGTGGCGGCCCCGCCTCGCCGCCGGCACCATCGGCGCCGGCCTGCTCGCGCTGGCAGTGGTATTTCCGGCCGCGCCCCTCGGCATCGACACGGTTGCGCGCATTCACGAAGCGGTGCCGCGTCTCGACAATTCGATGATCCACCGATTGGCTATCTGGCATTTCGCCATCGACCGCATCGCCGAGCGGCCGATCCTGGGCTGGGGTCTCGATGCCTCGCGCGCGCTCCCGGGTGGCGCCGACATTATCGAGGACCCGCGCCTGCCCGAGCTCAACCGGCCGGATGCGCCCTGGATGCCCTTGCATCCCCACAACGCAGCACTGCAGTGGCGCCTGGAGCTCGGGTTGCCCGGCACGGCGCTCGCGAGTTTTGTCGTGCTGTGGCTACTCTGGCGCATCGGCTGGGCAGCGGCGGTGCCGCCGGGCGCTCTGGCATCCTCGCTCGCGCTCGTCGCCGGCGCGCTGGTGGTGGCAATGGTGAGCTACGGCTTCTGGCAGGCCTGGTGGCAATCCTCGCTGTGGCTCATGGGCGCGCTGTCGATTGCGCTTGCCGACGACGAGAGTTCGTTGGCGTCCGGGCGTCACCGAGCCCGACGCGCCGCGACGACCTCGCGATAGATCTGCAGGGTGCGCGCGAAATAGGCGGCTTCGCCGAAGGTCTCGGTCACGCGCCGGAGGCCGTTTTGCCCAAGGGCCGTACAGCGGGCCTCGTCCGTCAGTAGCGCGCCGAGCGCGGCCGTGAGCTCCGCTGCCGAGCCGGGACTCACCGTCAGTGCCTCCCGCTCGTGGCGGGCCACCAGGGGGACGAGGGTTGGCAGGCGCGTGTTGACGACCGCCCGGCCGCAGGCCATGGCCTCCAGCTGCACCAAGCCGAATGTCTCCGCCAGCGAGGGCATCACGAAGACGCGGGCCGCATGGAGCGCGTATTTGAATTCGCCGCGATCATATGAGCGGCCGGTGATCTGCACGCGATCCCCCAGTCCGCGAGCCTCCACCAGCGCGCGCAGGTCCGCCTCGAGCGGGCCGGCGCCCAGGATCATCAGCTGTCCGTCGACGCCCGCGAAGCTCTCGATCAGGACATCGAAGCCCTTCATGGACACCAGCCGTCCGGCCGTGACCACGAGACGAGGATATTGGCTCCGGATATCGCGCACCTGCCGCAGCTCCGACGGCGATAGCTCGCTCCAGTACGCGATATCGATCCCGTAGGGCACCACCTCGCACTTCTGCGCGAACGGACCCAGGAAGGGCGACTGCTCGATCATCGCGGCGCTGGGCACGATGATGCGGTCGGCCCGGCGCAGCGTGCGCGCGATCACGCCGCGCAGCAGCGGAAGCACACGCTGCTGCGCTGCGCTGCTGGCGTGCACCTCGGAATGCCAATGTACGACCAGCCCGCACCGCTTGGGAAACCAGAGGCTGATGGCGACATCGACCAGGGGGAACGGCACATGATGCACCATGAGATCGGATCGTCGCGCCATCTGCCATAGCCGCAAAGGATAGAGCGGCGCGATCGGCAGGGAGAGCACATTGCAGAGGGCGAGCGTGCGGCGGACGGGGATGCCGTCGACCATCACCCGCCGGGGCGTGCCGCGAGCACGGGCCGCAAGAATGCTGGCGCGGCAGTGCGCGGCCATGCCGGTTGCGAGTTGCCGGATCACCATGGGCACGCCCCCTTTGATGTCCGGCAGGTAGATCTTGTAGACGTGGAGGACGTCGAGCGGAGCGTTCCGATCGCTCGACGGCTCGGCCGGATGTATTTGGGTCATATCCAGATCAACGCGTCGGCGGGCTGCGGGCTCATTCCGGCGCCGGGAATAGCGCGTCGGTCCGACCCATCGCGCGATAGGCCGCAAGCCCGATCCATTCCCGCAGCGCCGCGGTCACCAGCGTGAGCTCGTGGGAAAGCGAGAAGGGCGGCATGAGCGAGAGCTCGCCCGTAGTGCGGTAGTCCACGGGATAGGGCAGTACGCTCCAGCCCGCGCGGCGGAAGCAACCGACGGCGCGCGGCATGTGCGAGGCGGAGGTCACGAGGAGCCAAGTCTCGCCACGCTTCGGCTCGATCTGCCGGTAGGCGAAGACCGCGTTCTCGTAGGTCGTGCGCGATTGCGTCTCCGTGGCAATCCGGCCGGGATCGACGCCGAGACCGGTGAGGAACCGCAGCATGACGGCGGCCTCCGAAAACCCGTTCGCGACCAGATGGGAATCGCCGCCCACCAGCACCACCCGCGCGGCCGGATACCGCCGCACCAGCAAGGCTGCGCCAGCGACTCGGGCGGATGCTTGATTGAATTCCGGCGCGGCGCGCGCTTCGCTGACGGCGTCCTCGATCGCGCCGCCCAGCACGACGATCCCGTCGATCCGCCCGGGCATCTCCGCCGGCACGGGAAACCGGTCCTCGAGCGGCGTCATCAGCCACTCGCCGAGCGGCAGCACCGCGATGGTGGCGAGCGCGAGGGTGGCGAGCGCGATCCAGGTCAATCCGCGGCGGCGCCCGCTCACCGCCAGCGAGAGCGTGCCGAGGCAGAGCACGAGCACCAGGAAATTGCCCGGCGCCGCGATCATCCAAAAGAGCTTGCTGAAAATGAACGTCACCGGGCAACGAAATTCGGATCGCTGGATGGAGTGTTCGCGGGCAGGGGCGGGATCCCGGACGCGATTGTGTCCCCGCGCCTGGCGATCCGCAACTCCGGGGCTGTCGCCGGGGTCGCCGGGACGGGTTGTGACGATTCGGCAGCGCTGATATAGCTACGCGCGAACGTTCGGAGCGAGTTCATGCGCGCGGGTGGCGCGATCCACGAGAGTTTCGATCGACCGGAGCAGTTGGAGAGCGGCTCGCCTCGCAACTTCGGCCTGACCTTCGCCGCGCTCTTCGCGATCATCGCGCTGGCGCCCGTGCTGGGTGGCGGCGGCGTGCGCTGGATCCCCTTAGCGCTCGCGGCCATTTTGCTGGCACTGGCGATCTTCGCCCCCGCGCTGCTGCGGCCCCTGAGCCGGGCTTGGATGCGGTTCGGCATGCTGCTGCACAAGATCGTCAATCCCCTGGTGATGGCGGTGATCTTCTTTGCCGTGATGACGCCGGCGGGCCTGATCATGCGCTGGCTCGGCCGGGATCCGCTTCGGCTCGCGCTCGACCGCGGCGCCACCTCCTACTGGATCGAGCGCCGTCCGCCGGGGCCGGCGCCCGACACCATGCGCAACCAGTTCTAGGCGCGGTCGCCATGGCGTTTCTCGCGGAGTTGTGGGCGTTCTTGCGCGTCAGAAAAAAACTCTGGCTGGCGCCGATCCTGATCCTGATCTTGGTGCTGGGCGGCCTCGTGGTGTTGTCGCAGGGTTCCGCCATCGCGCCCTTCATCTACACCATATTCTAGGCGCCGGCGTGCACATCCTCGGCGTGTCCGCCTTCTATCATGACAGCGCGGCCGCGCTGATCGCCGACGGCCGCATCGTGGCCGCGGCGCAGGAGGAGCGCTTCTCGCGCAAGAAGCACGATGCCGGCTTCCCCGTCCGGGCGATCGGCTATTGCCTGGAGGCCGGCGGCATCGCGGCCCGCGACATCGATCTCGTCGCGTTCTACGACAAGCCCTTTCTGAAGTTCGAGCGCCTCCTCGAGACCTACCTCGCCTTCGCTCCCCGCGGATTCAACTCGTTCCGCATGGCGCTGCCGCTCTGGATCAAGGAAAAGCTGTTCCAGAAGAGCCTGCTCGCCCGCGAGCTCGCGGTCCTCGATCCGGACATCCGCTGGGCGGACCGCTTGCTGTTCTCCGAGCACCACCAGAGCCACGCCGCCAGCGCCTTCTATCCCTCGCCCTTCGAGGAGGCGGTGGTGCTTACCATGGATGGCGTGGGCGAGTGGACGACGAGCTCCGTGGCGCTCGGCCGCGGCCGCGAGCTCGAGGTGGTGAAGGAGCTGCACTTCCCGCATTCGCTGGGGCTGCTCTATTCCGCCTTCACCTACCACACCGGATTCAAGGTCAATTCCGGCGAATACAAGGTGATGGGGCTGGCGCCCTACGGCGAGCCGAAATTCGCCTCCCTCATCCTCGACAAGCTGGTCGACCTCAAGCCCGACGGCAGCTTCCGGCTGGACCAGTCGTATTTCAACTATTGCGCCGGCTTGACGATGACGAGCGGGCGGTTCGCCGAATTGTTCGGCGGCCCGGCGCGCGATCCCGCGAGCCTACTGACTCAGCGGGACATGGACCTCGCGGCCTCCATCCAGTCCGTGACCGAGGAGATCGTGCTCCGTCTCACGCGCTCGCTTGCGCGGGAGACCGGCATGCGCAATCTCTGCCTCGCCGGCGGCGTGGCGCTCAACTGCGTCGCGAACGGCAAGGTGCTCCGCGACGGCAAATATGAGCGCATCTGGATCCAGCCGGCCGCGGGCGATGCCGGCGGCGCGATCGGCGCGGCGCTCGCCGCCTATCACAGTCATGGCGGCCAGCCGCGCGTCGCCGTCAATGTCGGCGACCTCATGCAGGGCGCCTTCCTCGGCCCGGAATTCCCGCAGGCGGAGATCGAGACGCGGCTCGCGGGCGCCGGTGCGAAATTCGAGGTTCTCGACGGCGAGGCCTTGATCGCCCGCGCGGCCGAGGCGCTCGCCGGTCAGCAGGCGCTCGGCTGGTTTCAGGGCCGCATGGAGTTCGGTCCCCGCGCCCTGGGTGCGCGCTCCATTCTGGGCGACGCGCGCTCGCCCACGATGCAGAAGACCCTCAACCTCAAGGTCAAGTACCGGGAGTCCTTCCGGCCCTTCGCGCCCTCGGTCCTGCGCGAGGACGTCGCAGACTGGTTCGAGCTCGACGAGGATTCGCCCTACATGCTGCTGGTGGCGGACGTCGCGCCCCGGCATCGCCGGGAGATGACCGCGGCCGAGCGGGCGCTGTTCGGCATCGAGAAGCTGAACGTGCCGCGCTCCACGATCCCCGCGGTGACGCATGTCGACTACTCCGCGCGGATCCAGACCGTTCACAAGGAGACCAATCCCCGCTATCACGCGCTGCTGTCGCAATTCAAGAAGCTGACGGGGTGTCCGGTGATCGTGAACACCAGCTTCAACGTCAGGGGCGAGCCCATCGTGTGCACGCCCGAGGACGCGTTCCGCTGCTTCATGGGAACCGAGATCGACGCGCTCGCCGCCGGGAACTGCTTCCTGACCAAGCAAGCGCAGGACCCCGCGCTGCGCCAGGACTACAAGGACCGGTTCGCGCCGGATTGAGCCGCGGTTCGTGTCCTCTCGAGGAGTTCCGCCGGGGCGGATTCAATGCGTCCGTCCGGGCGCGGCTTTCGTTCAGGGGTTTGGAGCGCCCGCGGCGGCGCGATCCGCCTTGATCATGGCTTCCAGCGCATCGGCGATGATGCTCGCCGCCCGCTCGGAGCCGGCGTCGGTGAAATGCAGGCCGTCATAGACCTCGTTGTTCGTCCATGGCCCCGATGCCATGAGATCGATCAACCCGACATTGGACTGGCGTGCGGTCTGGCGCAGGATGCCGTTGAAATACTCGTGCGCGTCGCTGAAGCTCGAGCTGGAAAATCCGCGGCGCTCCAGCTTCTCCGCGGCGAGATAGTCGCCGCCCGCGGCATCGCCGGGCTGCCGCCAGCCGCCGGGCGGGAGCAGAAGCTCCGTCATCAGCACCGGGCGCACCCGCCACGCGCGGCTGGTATCGACGAACTCCTGGACCGCGCTTGCGTAGGCGCTACCCCATTGCTCCCACTGCGCGTGCTCCGCATTCGCCGGCGCCCTGGCGACGGCACCCGCGACCGGCTTGCGCCCGAACAGCCCCCTCGCGCTCAAAAGCGCCGTGCGGTATGCGCGATAGGTCGCGGGGATCAGGGCGTCTCGAATCAGCCGGAAACCCCACTCGACGCCGGTGCGCTCCCGCCGAACCAGCGCAGAGTCGCTGTTACTATTCCAGTAGGTGCCGAACCGCGAGAGCACCGCGAGATCGTTGATATCCGTCATGAAGACGGCGTAGTCGGGATGCAGCGGCAGCACTTTGCCCAGCACGATGGCGTTCACGTGCATCGCGTTGTCGCCGCTGCGCGCGCCGTTGAGGCTGTTGACCTTGAGGCCGAGCCTCCGCTCCAGAATGCGACCGACCAGATAGGGAAAGCGCTCTTCCGGCGCGACATACATGGACTCCGTGGTCGATCCCCCGACGAAGACGATGGTCAGATCCGGTTCTTCGTGGACGCGAGACGGCATGATGAAGCCGTCGTCGTCGGTATCGATGGCATAGACGTCGAGCACGCGGCCGCCTGGATTGTCGCGTCGGATTTGCGGCGGCGCCGCGCGGAATCTCATCCCGGGCTGCCATTCCCTGAATTCGAGGTAGCGCGCCGGCGTGACTGTGCCGATGCCGGGGCGCGCGGCACTCGGATCCTCGACCGCGCGCAGGACGGCCTCGGTCGCCGCGAGCACCGCCACGAGCCCGACGATCAGGACGATGGCGAGCGTTCTGCCCGCATGGCGCTCAAATCGGCTCATCGCTCCGACACCGCTCCGCTCGATCCCTCCGGCGCGCGCGATGATGCAGTCGGGTAGCGCGGCATAGCAATAGGGCAACCGCTGCCGATCATCGCCGCACGAGGCTCGCGGCCAGGCCGTTGACCGCCGTCATCATGTCGCGCAGCTCGCCCGGACGGACCGCGCGCAGCAGGACGAGCGTGCCGACGAACGCCGCGGCCAGAATCAGCGCGACGATGATGCTCGCTCCCGGCGAGCTCGGCGCCGCCGCGCGCGACAGAGCGAGCAGGGCGAGATAGGTGGCGGCCATGCACGCGAGCGCGCGGCTATCGAGAACCTGCCGGAAAACGCGCCGGAGCACGATGGTCTGCAGCGCCAGGCCCGCGGCTTCGCCGGCCGCGAAGCCCCAAGCGGCTCCGAGAATGCCGAAATGGAGCGCGAGGCCGTAAGCGAGCGTCACGCCCACCGCCATCGGCACCAGGTTCAACCCCGAGCGCGCCCAGGTCGAGCCCATCGCGATCAGGGGCATCGCCGCATTTTGCCGGACGCTCTTGAACCAGTTGGCGAGGGCGAGCGCGCCGACGACCTCGGACGCCTCCCGAAAGGCGCCGCCCCCGAGCAGGATGGACACCAGCGGTCCGGCTACCAAGGCAAGGGCCGCGGTGAGCACGATCAGCACGAACGCATAGAGGCGGATCACGCGCCGGGTATCTCCATCGGCATGCTCGCCCGAGAGCGTATGCGGAGCCCAAGCGGCCGAGAACGCATCGCTGATCAGAATCACGCCCAGGCAGATGGTGTTGGCCGCCCCGAAGATACCCACCGCCGGCAATCCCGCCACGCTGACTAGCGCCAGGCGCAGCAAGAACGGGAACATGAACTCCGTCGCGTTGAGCGCGGCGAACGGCAGCCCCAGCGTGAAGGACCTCAGCATGTCCGGAATCGCAACGCGCCGTGCTAAAGCATGCCGAACGAGGATGGCGGCGACCGGAATGAACGCGGCGCCGCCGATCGCCAGACCCGCCAGGGCGCCGGTGACGCCCTCGTGGCCGATCAGGACCAGCCCGACGCTGACGGCGACGCCGCAGGCGATATATCCGACCGTGAGCCGGAAGTAGGTGCCCGGCTCGCGCCGCCATCGCGCGATCGCGATCGCGAAGTTGTTGACGATCTGCACGGCGAGATAAGCCTCAGTGACCAGCACCAGGCCGGTATAGCCGCGGTTTCCCAGCAGCGCGGCGGCGAGCTCCGGCGCCATGAGCACCGATGTCAGAACGACCGCGGCGCCCCAAAGTCCCTGCATCGCGAGAGCGGAGGACGCCGCGCGCCGGCGTCCCAGCTCGTCCCCGTCGCGCAGCATCAGCGACAGGCTCCAATCGATCCCCAGCACCGCCGGCACGAACAGCGCCCGCATCAGGGACATCATGAAATCGAAGGCGCCGTAGTCCGCGGTGCTGAACACGCGAGCGTAAATCGGCAACAGCAGAAAGAGCAGACCGCGCGAGATCCCGAGGGCGGCACCGAAAACCACGGCTTCGCGGAGGAGACGGCGGCCCGAGCTCATCGGAGCGCGCCCGGTTTGCCCGAGCACCCGGCATCGCCAGCATGGCGCTCGCGCTCGCAATCCATCGAAGCCCCCGTGCCGCGCCGCCGGCCGAAGCAGCCGGGGTGCGAACGGCATGGGAAAATAGCCCCTTGTCGACCCCGGTCAAGGCGCGCCAGTGCCGGCGATTTGGGTTGCCCGGACTCGGACGCTTGCGTAAGGTCCCGGCGATCCATGGCTTCCGCCCAGCAGCGCCCGGCTCTCCTGCGCGGCGCGCGCGCATTTGCCACGCTCGCGCACGACGTCATCATGGCGGCGCTGGCGCTCCTGCTCTCCATCGTGCTGCGCTACGGCAATCTGCTTCCGCTGGTTCCGAAGGGGCTGATCGCCTTCTACACCGCGGGCTTCGCGGTGATTGCGGCCGGCGTCTTTCTCGCCACGGGCATCCACAGACGCATCTGGCGCTACGCCTCGCTTCCCGACGTCATGGCGCTGTTGCGCGCGACCACGCTCACCATCGTGATCTCGGCGCTGGTCTTCTTTTTCGTCACCCGCCTCGAGGCGATGCCGCGCTCGACCTTCGTCATCTGTTGGTTCGTGATGCTGGCGCTCTTGAGCGGCCCGCGCTTTGCCTATCGCGCCATCAAGGACGGCGGCCTCGCCAATATCCTGTCGCGCCGGGACGGCTCGGCGATCCCCGTGCTGCTGATCGGCGTCAGCGACAGCAGCCACGCCTTCATCCGCGAGATGGCGCGCGACCCCAACTCCTCCTACGAGGTGGTGGGCCTGATCGCCGAGGGCCGCGGCCGGGTCGGCGGCGTGGTGGCAAACGTGCCGGTGCTGGGCGCGGTCGATGAGCTGGCGCAGGTGGTGGATAGGCTCGAGCGCCGCGACCGGCGGCCGCAGCGTCTCATCATCGCGGCCGACCGTGTCGACGGCGCGGCGGTGCGGCACATCCTCGATATCGCCGATCGCCTGGCAATTCCTCTGGCGCGCCTGCCGCGGATCACGGATTTCAGGGACGCGCCCAAGGACGGCGCCGCCCGCATCGAGCCGGTCGCGATCGAGGACCTTTTGGGCCGGCCGCAGGCGGTGCTCGACCGCGAGAGCATGCGGACACTGATCGAGGGCCGGCGCGTGCTGGTGACCGGCGCCGGCGGCACCATCGGCGCCGAGCTCGTCCGCCAGGTGGCGGCGCTAGGGCCCCGCCGTCTCACGCTTTTCGACAGCAGCGAATACCAGCTCTACAGCATCGACCGCGAGATCCTGGAGGCCTATCCGGATCTGCCGCGCGACGCCGTCATCGGCGACGTCCGCGATGCCGCGCGGGTCGAGGAGGCGATCGCCGCGGCGCGGCCCGAGCTCGTGTTCCACGCCGCGGCGCTGAAACACGTGCCGATCGTTGAGGCGCATCCGATCGAGGGCGTGCTCACCAACACCATCGGCACGCGCAATGTCGCCGAGGCCTGCCGCGCGCACGGCGTCGGCGCCATGGTGCTGATCTCCACCGACAAGGCGGTCAATCCCGGCAATGTCATGGGCGCCACCAAGCGCGCTGCCGAGATGATCTGCCAGGCGCTCGACCTCGCGGAGACCCCGCGCGCGGGCGGCACGCGCTACGTCACCGTACGGTTCGGCAACGTGCTGGGCTCGACGGGCTCGGTGGTGCCGCTGTTCCAGCGCCAGCTCGCGCACGGCGGGCCGCTCACCGTGACCGATCGCGAGATCACCCGGTTCTTCATGACCGTCCGCGAGGCGGTGGAGCTGGTGCTGCAGGCGGCGGCGCTCGCCCACGAGGACGCGGCGCGCGGCCGCATCTTCGTCCTCGACATGGGCGAGCCCGTGAAGATCGTCGAGCTCGCGCGCCAGATGATCCGGCTCGCGGGACTCAAGCCCGACGAGGACGTGCGCATCGAGTTCATCGGCCTGCGCCCCGGCGAGAAGCTCCACGAGGAGCTGTTCTACGCCGACGAGGCGCTGGCACCCACGCGCATCTCCAGCATCCGCCTCGCCTCGCCCCGCAGCCTCGATGCCGCCGCCCTCGCGCCGATGCTCGACGCGCTCGCCGAGGCCGCGCGGGCGCGGCGGATCGAGCGCGTGCTCGAGATCCTGGCGCGGCTGGTGCCGGAGTTCGCGCGGGGACAGGCCCGCGCTGCACCCCCCACCCCACCCTCCCCCTCAAGGGGGGAGGGGGAAAAACTGGCGGCCGCCGCACTCTCCCCCTCCCCCCTTGAGGGGGAGGGTTAGGGAGGGGGGTGGGTTGCCGCACATTCGATCGGGGGTCGCGTGAGCCAAATCGAGCGCCGCCTCTCCGAGCTCGGCATCACTTTGCCGCGCCCGCCGCGGGCGATCGGGAACTTCCTCTACGGCGTCGAGCACGGCGGCCTGCTCTATCTCTCCGGCACCTACGGCACGGCGGTCGACGCGAACGACCAGGATTATCTCCTGATCGTCGGCAAGCTCGGCGCCGAGCTCTCGATCGAGGACGGCTACAAATCCGCGCGGCTGATGGCGATCAATCACCTTGCATGGCCAAGGCTGTCGTGGGTGACCTCGATCGCATCGAGCGCGTGATCCGCCTCTTGGGGTTCGTGAACTCGGCGCCGGGCTTCCGCGACGCGCCGAGCGTCATGAACGGCGCCTCCGATCTCCTGATCCAGGTCTTCGGCGAGGTGCGCGGTCGGCACGCCCGCTCTGCGCTCTACCAGCACGAGCTCGCCCGCAACGCCCCCGTCGCCGGCGAGCTCACGCTGGCGCTGCGGACCTGACTCGCGCGCCTCACAAACTCCAGTACGTGATCCCCTCCGGCACCGCGCGCGGGTCGAGGGCGGACTTCACGTCGACCACGACGCCGCCCGGCACCAGCGCCTCGAGGTAGCGGGCGAGCGGACGGTCGAGGAAGCAGCGGTGGGGAACCGCGATGACGAGAGCGTCGAGCTCAGCGAGCGCGCCTTCCGCCGCGAGCTCGATGCCGTATTCGCGCCGCGCCTCGGCGGCATCGATCAGGGGATCGTGCACCATCGCCTCGATGCCGAATCCCCTGAGCTCCGCGGCGATGTCGGGCACGCGGCTGTTGCGGAGGTCCGGCACGTTCTCCTTGAAGGCGAGGCCGAGGATCGCCACGCGCGCGGCGCGCACGGGCCGGCCGACGGCGATCAGGAGTTTGACCAGCCGCTGCGCCACGAAGCCGCCCATGCTGTCATTGATACGCCGGCCCGCCAGGATCACCTGCGGGAGATAGCCCACGGCTTCCGCCTTGGCGGTCAGATAAAAGGGATCGACGCCGATGCAGTGGCCGCCTACCAGGCCCGGCGTGAAGCGCATGAAGTTCCATTTGGTCGCCGCCGCCGCCAGCACGTCGGCGCTGCGCAAGCCCAGCCGGTCCAGGATCAGCGCGAGCTCGTTCATCAGCGCGATGTTGATGTCGCGCTGGGTGTTCTCCAGCACCTTCGCGGCTTCCGCCACCTCGATCGAGGGCGCGCGGTGGATACCCGCGGGCACCACGGTGCCATAGGCATCGGCGACGCGCTGCAGCGTCTCCGTGTCCTCGCCCGCCACTACCTTGACGATGCTCTCGAGCCGGTGCGCGCGATCGCCGGGATTGATCCGCTCCGGCGAGTATCCCAGCTTGAAGTCGACGCCCGCCTTGAGACCCGAGGCCGCCGCGAGCGCGGGACCGCAGATCTCGCGGGTCAAGCCCGGATAGACCGTCGACTCGAAGACCACCACGGCGCCGGGCTTGAGCGCGGGCCCGATCACCCGGCAGGCGCTCTCGAGCCAACGCAGGTCTGGCCGGCGCTGCTCGTCGATGGGCGTCGGCACCGCCACGACGAAGAAGCTGGCATCCGCGAGGTCGGCGGGATCGCCGGTCAATCGCAGCGAGCTCTGCGCGAGCGCGTCCGCCGCCACCTCGCCGGTGCGGTCGACGCCGCTCTTGAGCTCGGCGATGCGCTCCTTGGAAACGTCGAAGCCGATCACCGGGGAGAAATGCCGGGCGAAGGCGAGCGCCACCGGCAAGCCCACGTAGCCTAATCCCACGATGGCGAAGCCGCGCTCGCTCACGCGTTCGGCCCTTCCCGCGCGAGACGGTCGAGATAAGCGCCGTACTCCGATTTCCGATAGGTGTCGGCGAGGCGCAGCAGCTGGGCCGTATCGATGAAGCCCTGCCGGAACGCCACCTCCTCGACGCAGCCGATCTTCTGGCCCGTGCGCTTCTCCAGCGTGCGCACGAACTCCGAGGCCTCGATCAGGCTGTCGTGCGTCCCGGTATCGAACCAGGCATAGCCGCGCCCCAAGCGCTCGACCGCGAGCTTGCCGGCCTTGAGATAGACCTTGTTGACGTCGGTGATCTCCAGCTCGCCCCGCGCCGAGGGCGCGATCGACCCCGCGACATCCACAATGTCGCGGTCATAGAAATAGAGACCGGTGACGGCCCAATCCGAGCGCGGCGATTTCGGCTTCTCCTCGATGGAGAGCACGCGGTTCTCGGCGTCGAACTCCGCAATGCCATAGCGCCCGGGCTCGCTCACGCGATAGGCGAACACCGTGGCGCCGCTTTCGCGCCGCGTGGCGTTCGCGAGCATCTGCGTGAGGCTGTCGCCATAGAAGAGATTGTCGCCGAGGATCAGCGCCGCCCCCTCGCCCGCCAGAAATTCCTTCCCGATCAGGAATGCCTGCGCGAGCCCCTCGGGCTTGGGCTGCTGCGCATAGGACAAACGGATGCCCCACTGCGCGCCGTCGCCCAAGAGCGTCCGGAACAGCGGCGCGTCGCCGGGCGTGGTGATCACGAGGATCTCGCGCAGGCCCGCCAGCATCAGCGTCGACAGCGGGTAATAGATCATCGGCTTGTCGTAGATCGGCAGCAGCTGCTTGGAGAGCGCGCGCGTCAGCGGATAAAGCCGCGTGCCGGATCCGCCCGCGAGGATGATGCCTTTCATGACCGCGCGGCCTCGAGGGGCCGCCCGAGCCGCTCGCCGCGATAGACGCCGCTGCGGATCGGCTCCCACCAGGCGCGGTTGTCGAGATACCAGCGCACGGTTTTCTTGAGTCCGCTCGCCAGCGTCTCTGTCGGGCGCCAGCCAAATTCGCGGCGCAGCTTGCTGTCGTCGATCGCGTAGCGGAGGTCGTGGCCCGGCCGGTCCGGCACGAAGCCGATGAGTTTCTCGTGCGGCCGATGCGGCGAGCCCGGCAGCGCCTCGTCGAGAAGCGCGCAGAGCAGCTTGACCAGCTCGAGGTTGGTGCGCTCCTCGCCGCCGCCGATGTTATAGGTCTCGCCGATCCGGCCGCGCTCCAGCACCAGTGCCAACGCCGCCGCGTGGTCGCCGACATAGAGCCAGTCGCGCACGTTGGCGCCGGCGCCGTAGACCGGCAGCGGCTTGCCCTCGAGCGCGCTCAGGATCATCAGCGGGATCAGCTTCTCTGGAAACTGCCAGGGGCCGTAGTTGTTGGAGCAGTTCGTGGTCACCACCGGCAGCCCATAGGTCTTGTGCCAGGCGCGCACGAGATGATCGGCGCCGGCCTTGCTCGCGGCATAGGGGCTGTTCGGCTGGTATGCGCTCTCCTCGGTGAAGCGGCCCTCGGGCCCCAGCGAGCCGAACACCTCGTCGGTGGAGATGTGGTGCAGACGGAACCGCGTCTTCGCGTCGTCCTTGAGTCCATCCCAATATGAGCGCGCAACCTCGAGAAGGGAAAAAGTGCCGGCGAGATTGGTCCGGATGAAATCATCGGGCCGATCGATGGAGCGGTCGACGTGGGTCTCGGCCGCGAGGTGCATCACCGCCTCGGGCCTATGCGCGCGGAAGACCCGCTCCACCGCCGCGCGGTCGGCGACGTCGGCGACCTCCAGCGCGTAGCGCCCGCCCTCGGCGGCCGAGGCGGAGCCTTCGGCTCGCCCGGCGAGCGCGCCCAGCGGCGCGTTCGAGCCAGCGTAGGTGAGCTTGTCGAGGTTCACCACGGCGTGGCCCGCGCGCAGCAGGTGGCGCACGACCGAGGTACCGATGAACCCCGCGCCGCCCGTGACCAGAACCTTCATGAACCCGCTTTCCCCGCCAACAGCTCCGTCACCGCCCGCAGCCGCGGCACGACCCAGAAGTCCTCGCATCGCGCGATCTCCGGCGCAAGCGGATCATAGCGCACGAGCGCGCCCACGCCCGCGGCGCGGCCCGCATCGATGTCGCTCATCTGGTCGCCCACGGTCCAAGAACGGGCGAGGTCGAGGTTCAAGTCCCGCGCCGCTTGCAGCAGCATGCCAGGCCCGGGCTTGCGCCACGGATTGGCGCGGCGATAGCGCCCGACGCCCTCGGTCGGGTGGTCCGGGCAGTGGTAAATGCCGGCGATGGTGACGCCGCGTCGCGCGAACTCGCCTTTCATCCACGCCATCAGGCGCTCGAAATCCGCCTCGGTGTAGTAGCCGCGGCCGATGCCGGACTGGTTGGTGGCGATCACGATGGCGAAGCCCTCGGCGGCGAAGCCCGCCGTCAGATCGAAGATGCCGTCGACGAAGCGGCACTCCTCGATGCGATGGAGATAGCCGCTGTCCTCGTTGACGACGCCGTCGCGGTCGAGAATGAGACCCCGGCCGGTTCCGGCCATGGCAAAGCGCTCCTGTCCGCGCTGCCTACCCCAGGGCCATGCCGATGGCAAGCACCGCCCCTTGAAATACCCATTGAAAGCGCTCCCGCGCTTCCCGATGATCCCCCTCGGAGGGACCCCATGGACCTGAAGGCGTTCTACCACGCCGAGCTCGACGAGCACGCAGCGGTGCTGCGCGCGACGCTTGTCCAATGCGAGGCGCCGTTTCTGCGCCTCGTGGAGGCGGCGGTGACGGCGCTCGAGGGCGGCGGCAAGCTGCTGTTCTTCGGCAACGGCGGCAGCGCGGGCGACGCCCAGCACCTCGCGACCGAGCTCACCGTGCGCTACATCCGCGACCGCGCGCCGATCCCCGCGATCGCCCTCACCACCGACACCTCGGCGCTGACCGCCATCGGCAACGACCTCGGCTATGACCAGGTCTTCTCCCGCCAGGTGCAGGCGCTGGGCCGCGCGGGCGACCTCGCCATCGGCATCAGCACCTCCGGCCGCAGCCGCAACGTGCTCCGCGCGCTCGAGGTTGCCCGCGAGCTCGGCCTCGGCGCCGCGGGCTTGAGCGGCGGCGACGGCGGGTCCCTCCCCGGCCTCGCCGATCCCCTGGTGATCGTGCCCTCGCGCACCACCGCGCGCATCCAGGAGATGCACATCACGCTGGGCCAGATGCTCTGCGGCGCGCTCGAGCGCAAGCTGGGGCTGGTCTAGAACCCCGTCAGGAGCGATTGCCGGTCCGGGTGGAGCGCCACCACGTTGAGCGTGGTCGGGTTCAGCGCGCGCTCCTCGAGCGGAAGCGGCAGTAAGGCGAGCGTTGCGGGCCCGGCGTGGCTCCGGCTCCGGCAGAAGGCGACGACGCTCTCCGCTTCCTCCCGCCAGGCCAGCTGATAAAGGCCGTAGCCGAGATCGGCCAGCAACCGTAACGGCTCGAGCATCCGCCCAACGGCGGTCTCGAGATACCAGCTCTCCAGCACGACGAGCGGCTTGGCGCGCGCCAGGCGGACGGCGCCGCCCCTCAGCACCGCGGCCTCGTGGCCTTCGACGTCGAGCTTCACGAGGTCGGGATCCGCGCCGCCGAGATCGTCGATCCGGATCACGCGGGTCTCGCGGCCGGAGCCCTCGGGCACCACGCGCGTGAGGGCGCTGTGGAGCTCCTCGGTGATGCGCGCGGCTCCCGTCCGGTCGGAGAGGCCGACGGCATGGCAGGTCACGCGGTCGCCGAGCCCGCAGGCCGCGACCATGGCGGCGAGCTGACGGAACGTGCCGGGCGCGATCTCGAAGGCGTCGATTCGGCCGCGGAAGGCGGCGTTGGTGGCGAGCAGCGCCGCGTAGTAGCCCCAGTTCGCGCCGACGTCGTAGACCTCGCGCAGCCGTGGCGCCACGGCGTCGATCAGCGCGGTCACGGCGGGCTCATAGCCGCCGCGCTCGCTCTGGCGCGCGTACTGGATGAGCGCGGTGTTGTTGAAATCGCCGGTAAATCGCCGCAGGCCCTCGGGATGCAGCAGAGCCAATTGCCCCGGCGCGGGCAGACCGAGCCGCCGGGACCACCGGAGCGCGGAGCGCAGCAGCTTCGATTGGATTCGCTTGGCGCCCCGCGGCTTGCCGCCGTCCAGGCTCGTGAGCGCGCGCGCCAGCGCCGGCATGGTCTCGACGGCGACAGGCGAGCGCGGCTGCAGATCCGGAAACACGAAAGCGGGCCCATGCGCAGACGCGCCGGGCGCGAGTAAGGCGTTCATCGCACCGACTGTACTAGCAAATGGCTCGTGCCAGACAGCGCGCGTATCGCAGGCGCAACACCCGCGCGCCCGTGTGTGAAATAAACGTAAGAAATCCGTCACTTGAGCAACGCGGTGCGACGAAAAAACAGCGCAACGATCTTGCGTATTGCGTCGCAGCGGCTCGCTATGGGTGCGCGCGCGCACCATGTCCTTTTCAGCCTAGGGAGCGGCCGCGGCGAGCGTCCCCGACTTGCCCTCGGACCGCCGGAAAAGGAGAGAGCCATGGCGAAACCGACGACCCAAGACGCCCGGGGTCAGCGCCCCGGATTGTCGTTCGATACCCTTCCTGGATTGGATCCCGCGAGCTTTGCGGCCAATTTGGAACCATTCTTCCAAGCCGGCACGAAAGCCCTCGACACCTGGCGCGTGATGAGCGAGGAGCTCTTGGAGTTCGGCAAGGCGCGCCTCACCCGCAACATGGAGATGAGCCGCCAGGTCACGCAGTCCGGCAGCCTCGACAAGGCGATCGAGGCACAGGCTGATTTCGCGCGCACGATGATGCAGGACTACATCGCCGAATCCGGCAAGCTCGCCGAGCTCGGCACGCGCGTGATGGCCGACACGTTCTCCTGCTGGAAGACCGAGGTCGCGAAGACGCCGGTCGGCCGCGCGGCGAACCGGCTTGCATCCGAGGCCGAGGCGGAGACCTCGAAGCACACGCTCGCGGCGGAGTAAGACCCTCACCTTCCCACGCCATTCGGCGCGGGCCCCTCCCTCTCCCGCTCAAGCGCGGGAGAGGGGCTTGCAGCGCTGCGCACCAACTTGCCCTCGCCCGCGAAGTGGGAGAGGGAGGGACCCGTTGCGAAGCAACGGGAGAGTGAGGGTTGCCGCCACACCACCGCAGTGCCACTCTCGCGCTCCTGAATACAGAAGCGCGAGGGTGCATGACGGGAGAGCACGAGGACGTCGCGGCGGTGCGCCGCTGGTTCGAGCGGCTGGCGAAGCATGTGCGTGCCGTGGATTTCGCGGGCGCCCGGCCGATCTTCGCCGAGGACATGATCGCCTTCGGCACCTTCACCGACTTCATGACCGGCCGCGACAAGGCGGAAGCGGCGCAGTGGCGCAACGTCTGGCCGCACATCGACGAGTTCCGGTGGCGGCCGGACATTCGCGCCATCGTCTCGGCCGATCGGCTTACCGCCGTGGGCATGGGCATTTTCGATTCGACGGGCTATACGCCCGACGGCACGCCCTACCCGCGCCCCGGCCGCGCCACCGTGGCCTTCACGCGCAAGAAGCCCGGCGAGCCCTGGGTCGCCAGCCACACGCACATGTCGCTCTTCCGCGACGTGCCCACGCGCTCCCACAAGGGGAAGCCGGAGAAGACGGCGTGAGCGCCGGCGGCGGCATCTCCATCGAGCGGGTCGATCATATCGGCATCCGCGTGCGCGACCTCGAGCGCGCGCTCGCCTTCTACCGCGTGCTGGGCTTCGAGCTGCACCACAAGGTGACCTTCGATGCCGTCGCCATTATCAAAAACCGCGCCGGCGTCGAGATCAACCTGATCATCAACGCCAACGCCGGCGATGCCGCCAGCAACATCCTGATGGACGTGCCCGAGAAATACGCGGGCTTGACCCATGTGGCGCTCCATGTCGCCTCGATCGCCGACACGCTCGCGGCGCTTAGAGCACACGACATCACGATCACCCAAGGCCCCGTCCAATTCGGCGCCGACGGCGGCGTCTCCCTCTTCATCCGCGACCCCGACCGCACCGTCATCGAGCTTCGCGGCACGAGCGCGGCGGGCGTCGAGGGGGTGACGCAGTACGAGCCGGGCTGATCACCGCTCCGCCACCAGCAGGATCATCTCGATCCCGTCCTCGAGGAAGGTGCGTAGCCGGCGGAAGCCGACTGCCTCCGAGCAGCGCAGTGCCGACACATTGGCGGGCTCGTGGCCGATATAGGCGCGCGGCTCGCCGGGATAACGCTCGAAGGCGACTTGCCGCAGATAGCCGGCGAGCGTCGCGCGCCCGAGGCCTCGATGGAGGAAGGCGGGATCGCCGATATAGAGGTCGATGCTGACGCCGTCCTCGACCCCGATGATCGCGACCCATTCGGGATAGGCGAGGTTGCGGTAGCACTGCAGATAGGCGAAGGGCGTCCCGGCGTGGAGCGCGATGTGGCAGAGCGTCGGCTCATCGCCTCGGACGGCCGGCCCGTATTCGCGAGCGATCTCGCCGAGCGTCACCGGCGCCTTTTGGTAGAAGCGGCGCACATGCGGCTCCGCGAGCCACCGCGCCAGCATCGGAAAATCCGGCTCGTCGAGCGCGCGAAACCCGATTTCCTTTGCGGCAGCTCGGGCCACAAACCCTCCTAGTGTCCCGCCCCTGAAATTCGTAACACGAATTTCAGGGATGAGCGGGCCACTATCCTATTGAACCTAGTGTGATTCAGATTCCGAAGTTCGGCTGACGAACTTCGGAATCATCACACTAGGACGAATCCCGCTCAACGGAATGGATTGACGATGAGTACGCCTTCGATCTGCTGCCCGTGGCTCATATCCTCGCTCAAGAGCTCGCGGCACCCGAGCGCGCGGGCAGCGGCGACGATCGCGCTGTCCCAATAGGATAAGCCGTGCGCAGCCTTGATCTCGAGGGCGCCCGTAAGAATTGGCAAGGTAATGTCCTGAACCGCGAAACGGGTCCATGTCGCGATCAAGCCCACCGCGATTTCGTGAGGCAGCGGATCGGGCCGGGTCGAACGTGTCGCCTGCACGTAAAACTCCTGGAGCACTTGGACCGAGAGCGCTCCATCGTCGCGATCGAGGAGCGCGACTGCACGATCCCGCTTGGCCTGCTCTTGCGGATCCCGGCTTATCGAGTAGAGGAGAATGTTCGTGTCGATGAAATGGCGCGGATTCATCCGCCGCGACGGTGCACGTCGTCGCGGGACATGCGGTCGGAGGCGCGAAACGCCGAAATGCGCTCGCGAAGCACGCGCTCCTCTCGCTTGAGTCGCTCGATCTCTGTCTCCTCGGAACCAAGCTGCTGAAGGAAGCATTTTACGAGCGCAGACACGGAGGTATCTCGCTCCGCAGCCGCCATGCGCGCGCGCCGATAGGTCTCGTCGTCCAGTGATACCGTGATATTTCTCACGCAAACACCATAACCACCTCCCATTCACTCGTCAAACCTGGCTTGACGTGAGATCGATGAACGCTTAATGTACGCACACCGCACGTTCCTGACGTTCATGAGGAAGCTTTCAAAACCATGGCTACTCCCGCCCAGATCGCCGCCAACCGCCGGAACGCCCTCAAGAGCACTGGCCCCAGGACTCCCGCGGGCAAGCGGGCGGCGAGCCGGAATGCCCTGCGGCACGGGTTGACGGCGCGCCGACACGCGGTGCCCGATGAAGAGATCGAAAACTTCGACCGCTTCCAGTCGGATATGCGGGCAGCGCTGGCGCCGCGCGATGACGGGGAGGAATGGCTCGCCGATGTGGTGATCCGCTCGGCTTGGCACCGTCGGCAGGCCCCGCGCGCGGAGGCGGCGCTCTTCAGGCGCGTGGGCAGCCTGGTCCTCACGGAGGCACAATGGGCCGAGCTCGCGGCGAGCCTGCGCTACGAGGTGGCGGCCGACCGCGCCTTCTACCGCGCGTTCGCCATGCTGGAGCGCGGACGCGCCGCAGAGAGCACCGCGAAGGCACCATGGCGCGGAGCCGATCGGCTCGAAAAAATCGATTTTGCGGAACGAACCCAATTCTCGGCTGTACCGCGCGTACCAAAGCCCTTGGCGTTCTTGGCGACTTGGCGGTTCAAATCCTTTGAATGGGTCTCGCCGAAACCCGCCCTATCGCCTCGAATCAACCGCGATATTGTCGATGAGCCGGGTCTTTCCGAGCCAGACGGCGCTCAAGATCCGGCCCGGACGGTCCAGACTTTCGAGCGGCCTCAGAGTCCCGGCCTCGGCGACCTCGAGGTAGTCGACGGACGTGAAACCGGCGCGGCGCAAGGCATCGAGTCCGTCCGCGGTCACCGCCGAGACGTCCGCGCCCGCCTCGATCCGCCGCGCCATTTCGCGGAGCGTTCGGTAGAGCGCGGGTGCGATCACGCGCTGTTCGGGGCTCAGATAGACGTTCCGCGAAGAGAGCGCGAGGCCGTCGTCCTCGCGCACGGTGGGTACGCCCTCGATATGCACGGGCATGTCGAGGTCGGCTGCCACGCGGCGGATCACCTGGAGCTGTTGAAAATCCTTCTCGCCGAAGAGCGCCACGTCGGCCCGGCTCTGCAGCAAGAGCTTGCTCACGACGGTCGCCACGCCCGCGAAATGCCCGGGCCGGAACGGGCCGCACTGGCGCTCGGCGATCGGGCCTGGATTGACCGCAGCGGCAAAGCCGTCGGGATACATCTCCGTGACGTCGGGCGCGTAGAGGAGATCGCAGCCGACGCCCGCCAGCAGCATCGCATCCGCGGCCTCGTCACGGGGGTAGCGGGCGAAATCCTCGTTGGGCCCGAACTGGGTCGGATTGACGAAGAGGCTGGCAACCACGCGCGGGCAGAGCGCGCGACCGCGCTCGACCAACGCCAGATGCCCGCGATGGAGCGCGCCCATGGTCGGCACCAGCGCGACGCGCTCGCCCGCGCTCCGCCACACGCCCACGGCGCCGCGGAGCTCCGCCACGGTGCGGACGGTCGGCAAGGCCCTCTGATCCCGCATCGATGCGCTCATGCTGCGCTGCGATGTAGACCTTGGCCAAGAGCCCGGCAAGGCCCTCAGCTTCGGCGAAAACCGAGAGATGAAAAATCGGTAACAATAGGTTGCATTGACGCTGACCCCCGCCCGTCTCTAGACTCCCGCCTTCCTCGTACCGTGGAGCCGTCGCATGTCCTCGTTGTCTCGCCGCCGTTTCCTCTCCACTTCCGCCCTCGCGGGTGCCGCATCGGGCGCGCTGCTGCTCGCGGGCAAACAAGCCGCGGCCTTCAGCGAGAAGCCGATGGATGCCGAGACGCACAAGCTCTATGCGAACGCCTGCGGCGGCGCGGGTGCCACGGCCTATCACCAGGAGCTCCTCGCCGAGGCGAAGGCGCAGCTGCCGAGCGGCATCAGCGACGCCCAGATCGAGGCGGCGATGGCCGCCCTCACCTGCCCGATCTGCGGGTGCCGGCTCATCGGCTGAGCGCGGCGCGATGGATCTGCATCTCTCGACCTGGGAAGAGGTCGAGGCCTACCTCAAGCGCTCTAAGGGCATCATCCTGCCGGTCGGCTCGACCGAGCAGCACGGGCCCAACGGGCTCATCGGCACCGACTGGATCTGCGCCGAGGCGATCAGCCGCGGCGTCGCCGAGAAGGCCGGCGCACTGGTCGGCCCCACCATCAACGTCGGCATGGCGCAGCATCACCTGGCCTTCACGGGCTCGATGACGCTCAGGCCCTCGACGCTGATCGCGATGATCCACGACTACGTGACCTCGCTCGCGCGCCACGGCTTCGAGCGCTTCTATTTCATCAACGGACACGGCGGGAATGTCGCCACGGTGACCGCGGCCTTCTCCGAGGTCTACGCCACCGCCTCCATGCGGCCCGGCACCAACGCGCCCTCGGTGCGCTGCCGGCTCAAGAATTGGTGGGAGGGGCCGGGCGTGAAGGCGCTCTCCAAGGAGCTGTTCGGCGACCGCGAGGGCAGCCATGCCACGCCGAGCGAGGTGTCGGTCACCTACTATGTGCATCCCGAGGCGATCAAGAAGCGCGAGATGGCGCCGATCTCCGCCAAGGGCCGCGACTTCGCCGACGCCGACGACTATCGCCGGCTGTTCCCCGACGGCCGCATCGGCTCCGATCCCTCGCTCGCCACGCCCGAGCACGGCAAGCGCTTCGTCGAGACGGCGATCAAGGACATCAGCGAGGACTATCTGCGCTTCCTCGGTCAGGCGTGAGCGCGGCGGACTCCGACCTCGCTCGGCGCATCGAGCGCATCCACGCGGAGACTTGGCCCGCGATCGAGACCTGGCAGTACGACGGTTGGGAGCTGCGCTTCGCGCGCGGCTACACCAAGCGCGCCAACTCCATCACCACGACCGAGCGCGGCGCGCGTCCGCTCGAGACCAAGATCACCGCTTGCGAAGCCGCCTACGAGGCCCGCCACATCACTCCGGTCTTCCGCCTGCCGAGCACGGCAGAGATCGCCGAGATCGACGGCACGCTGGAGCGCCACGGCTACGCCAAAGCCGACAAGACCAGCATCCGCGTGGCGGTGCTCGACGCGCCCCTGCCGCCGCGCGGCGACGAGATCAACGTGGCGCGCCACCTTACCGACGAGTGGCTCAACCATCAGATCGCTTGGAATGAGCTCGACGCGGATCGGCGCGGCGCTTTCGCGGCGATCGCCGGCGGCATTCGCCGGCCCGTGGCCTACGCTCTGCTGTGGTCCGGCGCCGTCGCGGTCGCCGCGGGTCTCGCGGTGCGGCACGGCGAGCTCCTCTGCCTGCATTCCATCATCACGGCGCCGACGCAACGCGGCCGCGGCTTCGGGCGTGCGCTCACCCGCGGCCTGCTGCGCTGGGGCCAGACCCACGGCGCCACGCTCGCCTGGCTGCAGGTGGTCAAGAGCAACAGGCCGGCGCTCCGCCTCTACAACACGCTGGGATTCGCTCGCGAGATCTATCGCTATCACTACCGCGCGCGGCCGGGCGACGCGGTCAGTGCGAGCCCAAGAGGCACTTCTGCAGCGAGCCCGCCAGCGCATTCATGAGATCGAAGTAGAGATCGGGCCCGGGCTTCAACGCGATCCCCTCGGGATCGAGGCTGCCGGTGCGGACGTCGAGTCCATCGGTGACGGCATCGACCAACGCCTCGGGGCTGTCGGGCTCGCCGAAGACGCAGCGCGCATGAGAGAGCTGGAGCTGATGGCGGATCGCCTCCATGCGGAGCGGGCCGGGCGGCTGACCGCTGGCGCCCAGGACCGCTCCCGCCGCGGAGAGCCGGTACCGCTGCTCGAGGTATTGGTAGTCGTCGCGATAGACCAGGAAGCGCCAGCTGACGACTGCCATGAGCATGTGCTGGAGCGTGGCATCGAGCGCGTC
This sequence comes from Allostellaceae bacterium, assembly GCA_035604335.1. Lineage (GTDB taxonomy): Bacteria > Pseudomonadota > Alphaproteobacteria > ATCC43930 > CGMCC-115725 > DASZHJ01. The sequence goes on from DATNIT010000107.1 coordinate 34,774, forward strand.
GAGCCGCGCGTAAAGCTTCGCGGCGTTCGCGGTGTAGCGGGCGGCGTGGGCGGGGTCGGCGGCGCCGAGCCGCGACGCCGCCAACGCCACCATGGCGCGCGCGTTCCGGGGATCGAGCCAGAGGTGACCGTCCACCATGGGGACATCGCTCGTGCCGGCGGGCGCGTCGTCATCGAGAGCCCAGACGCCGCCGCTCCGCGTCGGGCGCAGGATCACGCCGGGACCCGTGGACACCGCCACCACCTCCGTGGCGCCGGCAATCGACGCCAGCGGCCTAGCCAAGTTCCGCTCGAGCATGGGTCCGACCCAGAACACGAGCCGCGCCTTCACGAGGCGCTCGGCTTCGCCGGCCGCCGGCACGTAGTCGGTCGGCCGGCTCGTGCCGGAGATCACCAGATCGGGCTTGCCGATTCCCTCCATCACCCCCGCCACCAGCGAATGCAGCGGCTTGATGGTAACGGCGACCGCGGGCGGCGCGTCGCCCGCCGCGCGCGCGGCCGCGCCCGTCAGGAGCGCGCCCGCCAGCGCCAGCCACGGCAGAATCCTCGACATCCGCGCCCCGCCTTGCGGTGTGGTGTTCGACGAAATACGTTACCGTGCAGCGTTATCGGGAGTCGATGAATCCATGACCAGACGCGCCGCCGTTGCCGAGGGCGCCTCGCGCGGTCGGTTCCGCACCGAGCGCCACGATCACGAGAGCTGCGTGGAGACCGCAATCGACCGCGCGGCAACCCTCTGCACCGAGCGCGGCGCGCGGCTGACCGATCTCCGGCGCGACGTGCTGGCGCTGGTCTGGGAGGGCCACGAGCCCGTGGGCGCCTACCACATCCTCGACGCGCTCAAGCGCCGGCATCCCGGCGCGGCACCGCCCACGGTCTACCGCGCGCTCGAGTTCCTGAGCGAGCAAGGCCTGATCCACCGGATCGAATCCCTGAACGCCTATGTCGGATGCGACCGGCCCGACCGGCGGCACGTGAGCCAGTTCCTGATCTGCGAGCGCTGCAACGCCACCGCCGAGCTCGACGATCCCGCCATCGCCGCCGCGGTCACCCGCCGCGCCGGCGAGCTCGGCTTCGCGGTCGAGCGCCAGACCATCGAAGTGCGCGGCCTCTGCCCCCGCTGCCGCGAAGGAGCTTCCGCCTAGAGCAAGGTCGTCCGAATCGCGATCCCGCCCTTGAGAGCGCGGGTCACCGGCGTCTTCTCCGCGATCTCCGCGCAGCGCGCGCGTTGCCCGGCGTCGAGCGCGCCGTCCAGCCTGAGCGCGCGGTCGATGTGCGGCGCCCGCGCCGCGCCTTCGCCCTCCCATCGGAACGCCAGCTCGACATGGATGGCCTCGAGCGGCCAGGCCTTCCGCTCTGCGTACATGCGCAAGGTGATGGCCGTGCAGGCGCCGAGACCCGAGAGCAAGAGACCGAAGGGAGACGGGCCCGCGTCCGCGCCGCCGGCGTGGACGGGCTCGTCGGCGGTAAGCCCGTGCGCGCCGGAGCGGATCGAGACCGCATAGCGGGTCACGCCCATGTCCACGCTGGCGGTCGCGACGCTCTTGCCAGAGTCTTCCGCCATGCGAACCTCCTCTGGGTTCAGCCCGCGAAGGCCAGCGCCAGCCGCATCACCGGGATGGCGTCGGGAAAAGTGTCGAGACGGGCGGCCTCCTCGAGCGTGAACCAGCCGAGCCGCAGCGCGTCCTCGATCGGCTCGCCCTCGCCTTCGCGCCAATCGAGCAAGACGCAGACCAGAGCGAAGTGCGTTTTGACCCGACCGGCCTCATCGGGGCGGATCACGTCCAGCACCGTCAAGGCGGCGACGGGCTCCGCCAGAATACCGGTCTCCTCCGAGAGCTCGCGCCGCGCGCAGGCGTGCACGGTCTCGCCCAGCTCCTGCGCGCCGCCTGGAAATCCCCACTTGCCGACGCCCGGCGGCACCGAGCGCTCGGCCAGCAGGATCCGGCTGCCTCGCCGCACCACGGCGAGGCAGCCGAGTATGGGTCGCTCCGGATAGAGGCGCTCGCTCCGGCTCACACGTCGCTGGCCGCCGCCTGGCCCTCGAGCACCTTATAGATCTCGCCGCCTTCCTTGAGGAACGCCTCGGACCGCTCGGCCATGCCTTTCTGGGCATAGTCCTTGAGCTCGTGGGAGATCTGCATGGAGCAGAACTTGGGTCCGCACATCGAGCAGAAATGCGCGAGCTTAGCGCCCTCGGCCGGGAGCGTCTGGTCGTGGAACTTCTCGGCCGTCTCGGGATCGAGCGACAGGTTGAACTGATCGCGCCAGCGGAACTCGAAGCGGGCCCGGGAGAGCGCGTCGTCCCGATCGCGCGCTCCCGGATGGCCCTTGGCGAGGTCCGCCGCGTGAGCCGCGATCTTGTAAGTGATGACGCCGGTCTTGACGTCGTCGCGGTCGGGCAGGCCCAGATGCTCCTTGGGCGTGACGTAGCAGAGCATGGCGGTACCGAACCAGCCGATCATGGCGGCGCCGATCGCGCTGGTGATGTGGTCGTAGCCCGGCGCGATGTCGGTCACGAGCGGGCCCAGCGTATAGAACGGCGCCTCGTGGCAATGCTCGAGCTGCAGCTCCATGTTCTCCTTGATCTTGTGCATGGGCACGTGGCCGGGGCCCTCGATCATCACCTGCACGTCGTGCTTCCAGGCGATCTTGGTGAGCTCGCCCAGCGTCTTGAGCTCGGCGAACTGCGCCTCGTCGTTGGCGTCGGCGTTGGAGCCGGGACGCAAGCCGTCGCCCAGCGAGAAGCTCACGTCATAGGCCTTCATGATCTCGCAGATTTCCTCGAAGCGCGTGTAGAGGAAGCTCTCCTGGTGATGCGCCAGGCACCACTTCGCCATGATCGAGCCGCCGCGCGAGACGATGCCGGTGACGCGGTTGGCGGTGAGCGGAATGAACGGCAGCCGCACGCCCGCGTGGATGGTGAAGTAGTCGACGCCCTGCTCCGCCTGCTCGATCAGCGTGTCGCGGAAGATCTCGAAGGTGAGGTCCTCGGCCTTGCCGCCGACCTTCTCGAGCGCCTGGTAGATCGGCACCGTGCCGATGGGTATCGGCGCGTTGCGGATGATCCATTCGCGGATGGTGTGGATGTTCTTGCCGGTGGAGAGATCCATCACGGTGTCGGCGCCCCAGCGGATCGCCCACACCATCTTCTCGACCTCCTCGGCCATCGACGAGGTCACGATGGAGTTGCCGATGTTGGCGTTCACCTTCACCAGAAAATTCCGGCCGATGATCATCGGCTCGGACTCGGGGTGGTTGATGTTGGCGGGGATGATGGCGCGGC
>DATNIT010000108.1:0-11763 GCA_035604335.1 Allostellaceae bacterium
GGCCGGCGGCGTCATCCCGGTCACGCGGCTCGACGGCCGCATTCTCGGCAACGACGCACCCGGCCCCCTCACCATGCGTTTGAGGGAGGCCTATTGGGTGCTGCACGAGAGCGACCCGGACGCCGTTGCGGTATCCTACGATTGAACGCAGCAAGAGAGCGAGTGCCCGGCCGCGCGAGCGCAGAATGGGCTCGCGCGCGGGGCCGTCGAATACGCTCGATACCGCCGCAGCCAGCGGGTGCATTGCCGCCAAGCCCGAAAAATTGCATTATCACGCGTCAATGCGAGTCATCTGGGGTATGTCGAGAAAATTGGGTTTGGCGGAATACCCGGCACTTGTCGATCGCCCAAAGCGACCCTTTCAACTGAAACGCGGGCAATGACCATTCGTTTAGACCGTACGATCGTGCAGGCGAAGGACAGGATTGCCTCGGCACAGTTCTTCGCCGAAATTTTCGGGTTGAAGGTCAAGCTGGGCCATGGCCACTTTGCGCAAGTGCAAGTCAACGACACCCTGAACTTCGACCTCGCCGACGAGGCTGAGGCATGGGGTGGCCCGGGCTTCGATCCACGGACCCGCAAGAGCCATCACTACGCCTTCCATGTCGACGAAGCCGAGTTCAGCGCAATCTTGGCCCGGGTGAAAGCGAAGGGTATCCCTTATGGCAGCGGGCCATACAGCCACACCGACGGCCAGACTTACGCTCGTCGCGGCGGGCGCGGTTTTTACTTCGAGGACCCTTACGGCCATCTGCTGGAAATGATGACCGTGCCCGAGACGGGCAACAGATAGTGCCCTTTCCCTGGAAAGCCTCACGGACACCAAAATCGTAGCCCTGGGTGCGTCCACGCCCCGAGGGGCGATATTGTGTGCTCTGGAAATGGCTCTTGGCACCCTGCGGGGCGAGGAAGCGGCGGCCAGCGACGCCACGGCAAAGCGGTGCGCTAGCGTAACGCGATTGAGGTCAATGGTGCTTGCCCGAGTCCGCTGTAGATACGCAAGCGGCCGTCATTCGCGGTAGGCGGTGCTTCTGGCGCCTGGCGATTGCTCACTCAACCGCTTCATCAGCGCGGGCGAGGAGCAACGGTGCGACCGTAAGCACGTCGCGTCTTTATTCCGGAGAAGCCGGAAAATGCCAATATTCACGCCAGTTCACGAGTCATGGGAAACGACTGCCCAAACGCGAAAAGGCCCTTGCCCGCCCAGGCCGTTCGTCTATGATGCCGGCGGCTCCCGGTTTGGAGCGCAAGACGGTTGTTTTGTGTTGCGTGTTTGCTCCGCGACAGCCCGGGTATTCGCATACGGACGAACGACCTGCTTGAAGATACCAGGTCCAGCAACCGGCTTCGTCGCAGATTTCGTTCCCGAAGGTGCTTCCGACGCGGGGATTCCACATGCCAGTCGCAGCGGACGTCGTCCTCGGAGAAGGCGTCGTCATCCATCACGAGAGCCTCGTGAACCTTTATGGCTGTTCGATCGGGGACGGCACGAGGATAGGCGCCTTCGTCGAAATCCAGAAGAACGCCCGAGTCGGCGCGCGCTGCAAGATCTCGTCCCACACCTTCATTTGCGAGGGCGTGGACATAGCGGATGAAGTCTTCGTCGGCCATGGCGTGACGTTCACGAACGACCGCTATCCCCGAGCCACGACGGAGGACGGCCGGCTGCAGAGCGAAGCGGATTGGAAGCCGCTCGTCACGCGGGTTCTCCGCCGAGCCTCGATCGGCAGCAATGCGACCATTCTCCCCCAACTCACCATCGGCGAGGAAGCGCTCGTCGGCGCGGGCGCCGTGGTGACGCGGGACGTTCCGGACCGCACCATCGTCGCGGGCGCTCCTGCCCGCGTGATCGGTAAGGTGCGGGAGGGGGAGAGCAGTCGATCATGAGGGCGGCACCAGGGTCCCTCCGCACGAGGCCGCCCGCTGCCGCAACCGTGCCGTTCGCCGATTTGTCGCGCCAATGGCGGCAGATCGAGTCTGGCGCCATGTCCGACCTCCGCAAGTTGTTCGAGACCAGCGCCTTTATCCTGGGCCCCTTTGTCGAGCGCTTCGAGAAGGCGGCGGCGGAGTTTCTCGGGGTTGCGCACGCCGTGGGCGTGAACTCGGGGACCTCCGCACTTCACCTCGCGCTCATCGCGGCCGGAATCGGCCCCGGCGACAAGGTATTGCTTCCGGCCAACACCTTCATCGCAACGGCCTGGAGCGTGCTCTACGTCGGCGCCGAGCCGGTTTTGTGCGACGTCGAGCCGGCGAGCTGGACGATCGACCTTGCGGACGCGGAACGGCGCCTGAGCGCCGCGGTCAAGGCCATAATTCCGGTGCATCTCTACGGCCAGCCGGCCGATATGGATCGGGTCACGTCGTTCGCGGCGCGGCACGGCCTCGTCGTCGTCGAGGACGCCGCCCAGGCTTTCGGCGCGCGTTGCGGCAACCGCCATGCAGGCAGCCTGGGGCGGCTCGGCTGCTTCAGCTTCTATCCGGCCAAGAGCCTCGGGGCGGCCGGCGAGGGCGGCATGATCACGACCGCCGAGGCGACGCTCGCAGAACGGCTGCGCCGGCTTCGCCACCACGCTCAGTCCGAGCGCTACGTCCACAGCGAGCTCGGCTTCAATTACCGGATGGAAGGCGTGCAGGGCATCGTGCTCTGGCACAAGCTCCCCCACGTCGACGCCTGGGCGGAGGAGCGGCGCGACATCGCGCGCCGCTACGGCGAGGGCCTCGCGGACACTTCCCTCGAGCTTCCGCAGGTCAGGAACGGGGACCACGTCTGGCATCTCTATGTCGTCCACAGCGAGCGTCGCGACGCGCTGCGCGCCCACCTCGCGGCGCACGGCATCGAGACGGGTCTTCACTACCCGGTGCCGCTCCATCGTCAGCCCTGCCTCGCTCATTTGCGTCTCGACCGCGAGAGCTTCCCTGTCGCCGACCGCAACGCGCGCCAATGCCTCTCGTTGCCGATCTTCGCAGGCATGAGGGAAGCCGAGACCGACCGCGTCATCAGAGGCGTGCGGGACTTCTACGGCATGGCATGACGAGGGCAGGGTCTACGCCGCGGCAGCTCGCGCGCCGCCTCATCCAGCGCGTTGCGAGGCAAATTCGCAACACGACGGCCGAAAGGCGCTCCGGCGGTCGGCCGTTCAATTGCTCGCTTGATCCTGCGGGCGAGTGTCCGCGGCGATGAAATAGAGTGGCCGGCGCGTCGATTCGAAATAAATCCGGGAGAGGTATTCGGTCATCACGCCGAGGATGAAGAAGGTGACCCCGGAAAAGAGCGTCACCGCGATCATGATGCTGGTCCAGCCGAGAACCAAAGGCGAAGCGATAAGGCGAACGAGGAACAGGTAAATCGTCGCGCATAGCCCCACGATCGAAAAGAGGATACCGAAGATCGTGATGATCCTCGGAAAGACCTGAGAAAAACCGATGAAGGTGTCGTACATCGCACGGATCTGCCGAGCGAGGGTCCAGCGGGACTTTCCGGCGACACGGCCGCGTCGATGGTATTCGACTTGGACCTGATCGAAGCCCGTCCAGGCCACGAGGCCGAACATGACACGATTCTGTTCGCGCATCGTGCGCAGGCATTCGACAACTTTGCGGTCGATGAGCAAGAATCCGCCGGTTACGACCTTGGATCCCTTGGGCATGGCGAAGCGCCGGATCAAGCGCAGAAACGCCTTGCTCAGAATTACGCGCCAGCGGCGGTCGTCTCGGCTCAGTCGACGGCCCCACACAATCTGTGCGCCCTTGCGCCATGCGGCGACGAACTCGACGATTGTTTCCGGGGGATCCTGAAGGTCCGCGGCGAGCACGGCGATCGCGTCGGCGTCGACCTGATCGACGCCGGCCGTCACAGCCGCATGCTCGCCAAAATTCCGAGAAAGACGCAGTCCGCGGAAGCGAGGCGAAGTGGCGCTCGCAGATTGGATCAACTGCCAGGTCCGATCATTGCTTCCGTCGTCGACAAGCAATACGCGGTATTCCGCGTCGGCGCGCTGAAGCAAGATTTCCGTAACGGCCTTGAAATAGGCTGGGAGCGCCGCTTCTTCGTTATAGCAGGGTGTAATCAGGGCAATCCGCGGCAACGTCACAGACGGCCATTGCCGGTGCTCCTCTCCTGCGCTCATCGTTGAATCCCATCCGAGCGGGGAAGCCCGGCTCCCCGTTGAAGTTTGTTTGGCGGCCGGCTCCGGAAGCATAGGCGCCGCGGCCTCAGCTTATCGCACAAGGACGCCGCAGAGCGCCGCGGGAAGTTGTCATCCGCCCTCTCGCGGGGCCGCACCGACAGTAAGATATTAAGGCACGGTTTGACGATCAATTCCACATCGGATGCGACCGCCAAATGGAATTCACCTCGCCAAGCGTCATCGTCGGATAGCCTCCAGCGGCCAGCCGGTCGAGCAGTTCGATCATCAGCGTGCGAATTCCGCGACCGCGGTGACGAGCGGCCAGCAGCCGATCGGGCTCGCGATAGAAGCCTTTCGTCGAAAGATAATGACCCTCCGATTCGGCATTCAAGTACAAAATGTTCGGGTGCATGAGGAATACCTTCAGCCCGGGAGCATCGAGATCGATCTTCGTTGCCTCAAAGCCGATCGCACGGGCCTTCAATTCGAAGTAGTCGTTGAAGTAGATCGGAATCTCGAGAACGCCGCATTCCTTCCAGAACGGCCTCAGATCGCGGACCAACGGCATCTGATAGCTGCTGTCGTATTCGATCCCGTAGCGCTCGTAGATCGGCAGCAGTACAGAATCGTAATGAAGGCTGTGGGCCCGCACCCCCCGCGCTTCCGGAACAAAGTCCTTGAAAACGGCGACGACGTGCGCGTAGACGGCGGCGTCGTCCGGCATGCCGGCATCGCCGAATTTTGCGCAGAACGCCTTTGCGATGTCCCCGTTGCGCCGAAAATTCGGATGAATTCCGCGCTCATGCCCCGGCACGTCGACACTGCCATGCGTGACAAAGAAGGTCGCGTGCAGCCGCCGCTCGTCGAGCAGCGACCGCAGATCGGCAAGGACAGCGGGGCTGGCCCATTCGACATCGACGCTCAAGCAAACCGTGCGCGGGTCGAAGCCTTCGGGGAATTGCGGCCTCACCGCAGCATCTCGCTCAAGTCCATGACCAAGACGCCTCACCAAGCGCAAAAATCCCGACCAAGCAGCGAGGCCAAGCGTCGGTTCGACTCGGCGTAGCGCTTGCTGAGCTCGCCTCTGATGTGCCCGTCAAGAGCGCACTGCTCTGCTGCACTGTTGGCAAGGCCAAGACCGATCGCGTCGTCCGGACGTGGCTCGACGCCAAGGAAGCGGTGGAACTTCACCGCCAAGCCCGCCGGGTCAACAAGCCCATCCTCGCACCGCAGGATCAATATCTGCTCGCGCGCAAAAAGCCGGAAATAAGGCGCCAGCATGTCGAAATAGAGCCCGCGAGAAAAATAGGCGTGCGGACGAGCGTATTTCAACTCGCGGGGCAATGAATGCTCGCGGCTCTCCTCGAGGGCCAAGGCTTCCGCAAATTCCAATCTCTCATAACCGTTCTGCCGTGACCATCGGTAATTGGACCATGCCCGATCGACCGGGTTACGGAGAACGAATATGAGCTTGACCTGCGGCAGCGATTCGCGGATTCGCTGCGCCGCCACGGGGCTCTCCAGGTAATTCGTCGATTTCTCGCCGAGGACGCAGGCATCCGGCAAATCAGCGAACCATCGCGATGCATAATAGGCGAGTCCCCGCCGATAAAGCTCGTCGACCAGAAAGAATTTCGGCTCCGGCCGCATGGGCTTTGCCATGGCGAGCGAAGGGTGACGCTCGGCCAGGACATAGAGCCAGGTGGTCGCGCAACGAGGCGCGCCGCCGATGATGAAAGCTGGCAATCTCAATCGTGCCATAGAGGCTCCCATGCCGCCGAGCTGCACGTCTCACGCCAACTTGCTGCCCCGCCCTCCGAGCCCGGGACGGCCGCGCGCCGCGCGCCGGTCCGCACGCAATAATGTATCTGCAAAGGCGAGCAAGTCCAGGGCGCACGCAGCCGCGCGCCATGGGAACCGCGCGCTGCCGCCCGTGTTGGCGGCAAGACGGGAACGGAAAGCAAGGGCGGCAAGCCGGACTGGCAAACGAGCGTTCACGGGGAACGAAGCCCGCCGCCGCTCCGCCGCAAAACCGCAACCAATGTCACGCCAAAGGGCACCCTTAGGCCGCGCACGATTGCATCCGCCTCCCAGGCCGCGAGGCGATAAAGGCTCTCGTTCGTCCTCTCGCCGAGCGCATTCAGGTCGAGCTGTTCCGCGGCCAAGGCGGCGGCCGGACGGCGACTGCGGACGCGGTCCGCAATTCCCATCCCAAGCGCAAGCGGAAAGACGAAACTCGAGAAATAGCTGCCGAAGACGAATTCGAGTCCCGCGCTCTCGGCCAGCTCCCGGATACCGGGCAGCGTATAGCGTCGCCGTCCCATGGCGGCCCGATCCATCTCGCGGCGTAGCGCCTCGAAGGCAGGCTCCGTGAGGACAAGAAGACCGCCGGGGCGAAGCAATCGGCCGATCCGCCGCAGCATCGCCCGATCGTCTTTCACCCACTCATGATAGAACGCATTGAACACCGTCGCCACATCGAACGATTCGTCGGAGAAAGGCGCATCCGCGTTCAGGTCCGCGCGCACGAGAAGCGCTTCGGGCGCCTTCCGCCGCGCATAGCCGAGGGCGATCGGCGACAGCTCTATTCCGGCCACGAGTTTCGGTTTGAAGAGGTCGAAGACCTGGAAATTGCCCCCGCAGCCGCAAGCGATATCGACGGCCCGGATGTCGCTGCCAAGCCCGTATTTCCGCAGCAGCCCGACGGCCATGCGCCGCCGCGCGCGGTGCCACCAATAGCGCTCCTCCCGCTCGGCAAGTCGTCGATAGGAATCCGGGCGTATGGTGCGCCGACCTTTCTGCCGTTGCTGGGCCCGCAAACCCGGAGAAGCCGAGAGGTCAGGCCCGGCCGCCCGACGGCATTATCCGGTTTTGCGTCACGGCGCGAGCGCCCAGGGGACCCGGTTCATCAACAATCTGCGCCAGTGCCGAGAGGATGCAGTCCTGCTGGGCATCGCTCAGCTCCGCATGCATGGGAAGCTGCAGCGTGCGCGCCGCGACCGTCTCGGTGCGCGGCAGCTGGGCGTTGATCCCGCGGTAGGGCGGCTCGAGATGCGAGGCCATCACGCCGCGCCGGGTCGGGATGCCGAGATCGTAGAGCCGGTCCATGACGGCGTTGCGCGCGATGCTCGCGGCCTCTCGCAAGGCGATCTGGTAGCTCTGCCAGTTCGGCTCGAGCCCGTGCGGCACATACGGCGGAACGAAGAGCGGGTGGTTCCCGAGCGCCGCCGTGTAGCGGCGTGCGATCTCGCGTCGGCGTTCCAACATTCGATCGAGCCGATCCAGCTGCTTGAGGCCGATGGCCGCCTGGATATCCGTGATGCGATGGTTGTAACCGATCTCCGGATAATCCTCGAAGACCGTCGGGCGCCCGCCGTGGCGCGCATAGTCGGACAACGACATTCCCTGGTGCCTGAGGCGGCGCATCCGCTCGGCAAAGGCCTCGTCCCTGCACACGATCATGCCGCCCTCGCCGGTGGTGACGACCTTGCGCGCGTGCAGGCTGAAGACGGTGACCTCGGCGAGCGAGCCGACCGGACGGCCGCGGTTGCGGCTGGCAAAAGCGCAGGCGGCATCGTCGAGGACCCGCAAGCCGTGGCGCTCGGCGAGGGCGTTGACCGCCTCGATGTCGCAAGGCAGCCCGATCTGGTCGACCGGCATGAGCACGCGCGTGCGCGCCGTGATCTTGCGCGCCGCGTCATCAGGGTCGATGTTGTAGGTTGCCGGGTCGATCTCCGCGAAGACCGGCGTGGCGCCGACATGGCGGATCACGTTGACAGTGGCGATGAACGTGAGCGAGGGCACGATTACTTCGTCGCCCGGACCCACGCCCCATGCGTGAAGGACAAGGAAGGCGCCGGTCGTCCAACTCGACACCCCCACCGCGAAAGGAGCGCCGCAGGCGGCGGCAAAGCGCTCCTCGAACTCGGCGAGCCGCGGACCGCCCACGACCCAGCCGCTGCGGATCACGGCCGCGGCGGCGCTCGCCTCCTCCTCGCCAAAAGAGGGGCGGCTAAAGGCGATGCTCGAGCCGGCCGACGCTGCCCTCATCAATGCGCCCCTCGCATCGTGCCCCGACTTCTGCGCCGACGACCGTCACCCGCGAGGCGTGCGCGGGGCCTCAGCCGACGGGCATTTGCCAGTTCCGCAGATTTTCCTCGAGCAAGACCGCCGGATCATCGTACTGCCCGCGAAACCACGCGATAGTGCGGCTCAGGCCCTCCTCGAAGGCGAGCTCGGCGGAGAAACCCAGCATCGCGCGGGCCATCCGTGTGTCGGCATGCAGCGACGCCACGTCGCCGGGGCGCGGCTCGATATGGATCGGCTCGAGCCCGGGCCGGCCGCAGAGCCGCGCCACGGCTTCCGCCACATGGCGGATCGTGACCAGCTTGCCGTAGGCGATGTTGACCGTGCCTCCGACGAGCGCGTCGCAGTCGCCCGCGAGCGCTATTCCGCGCGCCGTCTCGGCCACATAGGTGAAATCTCGGCCGCTCTCGCCGCTGCCGAAGATGACGGGCGGCAAGCCGTTCAAGACGCGCACGATGAACCGCGGAATGACCTCGGCGAGATCACCCGCCGTGTGGGCGCGCGGCCCGTAGGCGTTGAAGGGACGCACGACCACGGCAGGCAGGCCATAGGTCTGCGCATAGGCCTTGGCGTAATACTCGCCGGCGAGCTTCGCCGCACCATAGACCGTGACGGGCGCGCATTGCGTCGTCTCCTCGTCGAGCCGGCCGCCGGTACAATTGCCGTAGACCTCCGAGGAGGAGCAGTAAACGAAGCGCCCGACCTTGTGGCGCCGCGCGGCCTCCAGGACCAGGAGCGTGCCGGTCGCGTTGATGTCGTGGTTCTCGACCGGATTGCCGAGCGAGCGCCGGACGCACTGCACTGCCAGATGGAAGACGAGCTCGCAGCCGCGGATCGCCTGTTCGACCGCGGCGCTCTCCAGAATGGAGCCCTCCACGATACGCACGTTTCCGCGGCGCTGGGCATCCGCCAGATTTTCCCGCCGTCCCGAAGAGAAATCGTCGAGGACGGTCACCCCGTCGCCGCGCGCGACCAGCCGATCGACGAGATGGCTTCCGACGAATCCCGCGCCGCCCGTGACCAGGACCCGCTTGGTCATCGGGCCGCCCTGACGTCGTGGTCGAATCCGCGCAGGCTGTCGACGGCGCGCAGGCTGATGTCGAGCGCTCGCTGGGACATCTCCAGGAGCTCCACGACCTTGAGGCCCATGCGTCCATCGAGGATCGATCGTTCCTCCCCCGCAATCACGCGGCGGAAGTGCTCCACGACGCCCACAAGCGGCTCCTGATTGCTCAACCGCGGCGAGTGAACGTCGCCGATCCGATAGCTTGGCATGATGACGTTGCGCTGATCCTCGGGCTGCACCTCTATGCCGCTGTCGTAGATGCGAAGCTTTTGGTCGAGGTCGAGATCGTCCCACACTGCCATCCGCTTGCTGCCGCCGATGGCGATGCGTCGCACTTTCACAGGCGACATCCAGCTGAGATTGAGATGCGCGATCATTTTCGAGGCATAGTGGACCGTCACGTAGACGATGTCCGGAAGATGGGGGTTGATGTGGCAGTAGCCGGTTGCTTCGACCTGCACCGGCTCCTCCTCGAGGATAAAGCCCATGATCGAAAAGTCGTGCGGCGCCAAGTCCCACAGCACGTTCAAATCCGGCTGGAAGAGGCCGAGGTTGATCCTGAGGGAGTCGTAATAGGAGATGGTCCCCAGCGCGCCGCTCCGTTTCAGTTCCTTGAGCTTCCGAACGACGCTATGGAACAAATACGTCTGGTCCACCATGAGGACGCGGCCCTCGCGCTCGGCAAGCGCCATGAGCTCGCGGCCTTCCGCGACGCTCGTGCACATCGGCTTTTCCACGAGGACATGCTTGCGCCGCCTGAGGGCCCGGGAGGCAAGCTCGTAATGCGTCCCGGACGGCGTGGCGATCGCCACCGCGTCCAGCTCCGGCGAATCGATGAGCTCGGCGGCCTCGTGATGAATCCGCAGCGCCGCGTTCCCCTGCCGGACGTTTGCCAGGCGGGACTCGTCGCGGTCCGCGACCGCCGCCACCGTGAAGCCGGGATTCGCGGCGAACGTTCGCAGGAGGTTCGGCCCCCAGTAGCCGAAGCCGCAAATGCCCAGCCTGATCATCGTGCGAACACTCCTTTGTTCTTGCCTTGCGCCCTGTGGTACTATCGCCGGGAGCCGAGCAAGGTCAACCGGTAAATCTCGGATAGTGCTTCACCTTAGGCATGGTCCCTAGCTGTCAGTCGGCGCGATGCCCACCGGGAAAGCTATGCGTCTTCGCACCATGCGCGAGCCGATAATGAATTCATGAGCGGCTTGTCGCGATTGGCTTCACGGATTCGCGCGGGCGGGTCCGGCGGCCTCCTGGTCCATTTCATCTCGTTCGCGGCCCTCGCCTCCGTCGCCTTCCACATGAATCGGCTGGCCCTACTTCGGCTCGACGACGGAAATTACATTCGCATCCTGATGGATCAGCGGTTTGTTTGGGATTTGCCGACCCTCGGTTTTTCATCCGAGATGCTCCAGTCGCTCGGCAACATAGAGCACCACGTCAATCCTTATCTGATCCCCGAGCTCCTGTTGCCGGCGCTGCTGGGCGGATGGAAGGGCCATCCGGCGCAGACCTACACACTGCTTGCCGCCACCATGTTCCTCGCCATGTACCTGGTCTCTCGTGCGTTGAGCTTCCGGACCGGCGGCGGTCGAGGAATCGCTCGCGGGACCGCTCGTGCCGGCATCCAACACACGCATCGTCGCGGAGCGCGGCGGGTTGCGACTGTTCACCTTCAGCGAGGGTACGTCACTGCTCGTATTGCCGTTCGAATATAGCCATTACCTGACGCTGACTTCGGCGTCACCGGAAGGCGCCAAGCCCGCACCGCGTCTCATTCACGCCGACTTGCTCCCCGCCGGAGTCCTGATCAGCGGCCGGTTCGAGGCCACATTGCGCAACCATAACCTCGTGCCCTACGCTATCGCTCAGCTGGGCTCGACAATCTCGATCAAGGACGAATTTGCGGTGAAGGGCATCCACCTCCCGAATGACACCGCTCCGCATCCCGGGGCGACCGGGAGGGAGGATGCGGCCCAGGGGCTCGCCTATATCGAGGGCGGCTTCGTGCCGATCGCCGAGGCCAAGATCTCGGTGCTCGATTTCGGCTTCACGCGCTCGGATGCGACCTATGACGTCGTCCACGTCTGGCAGGGGCGCTTCTTCCGGCTCGAGGCACACCTCGAGCGCTTCTACGCCTCGATGCGGAGCTTGCGCTTGGCGCCGCGGGAGAGCCGTGCCGAGATGCGCGCCATCCTCATCGAGTGCGTGCGTCGCACGGGCCTGCGCAACGCCTATGTCGCCATGGTGTGCACGCGCGGCCAGCCGCCGGCCGGCAGCCGCGACATGCGTCTTTGCCGGAACCAGTTCATCGCCTATGCGCTCCCCTTCGTCTGGCTCGCCACCCCCGAGCGCCAGGAGCGCGGCATCCACGCCATCGTCAGCACCTACGCCCGCATCCCCGCGCGCTCGGTCGATCCGCGGGTCAAGAACTACCACTGGCTCGACCTGGTGCAGAGCCAGTGGCAGGCCTATGACCGCGGCGCC
>DATNIT010000109.1:0-38952 GCA_035604335.1 Allostellaceae bacterium
GATCATCGGTACCGAGAAGAACGACGCGGTTGTTCTGATTCAATATCAGACGAATCAGTGCCGCGTAGTTCGGCAGGGGCCAATCTTTGATCGGTGACCTGCTGATCGGTGCGATGAAGATCGCTCCAGGCGTCTCGACGATTGCGCGCACTTCCTCGCAAAGCACATCATCCGCAGTCCTGCGCTTGGTAAGCGTTCTTCGCGTGCCCGATGGCCTAGTTCTTTCGGCCAGAAGACTAACAAGAAGGGATACACATTCTCCCCGGTGCAATAGCCGAGACCACTGTCGAGATCGAATGTCGAGGTCAGATGAAGCACTCTCAACGGTTACGCCGAAGAACCGAAAAGCGCCTGCCGCGGGTCGCCCGTGCGTAGAGACGCGAAACTCTATAGCGCCATGCTCGTCCGGGTTCGTGAAGGTGAGTATCGCACTGCCGGTACGGAGGTGGCGGCGTCCGAGACGCAACGTTGCGATGGGTAGGGTGCGATTGGCAACGTCAAGTTCAATCCTACAAAGAGAGCTCGCGAGCCCAAGACCGGATGCGCCAAAATGGAATGTGGCCTGGTACGCACCGATTGGCAGCGTTGCGTAGGGTCCAAAGATGACACAGCAATCTGTCCGGCTAAAATCCGTCTCCCAGTGCAGGGGGTGCGACACCAACACGTTCGATATAAAGTCTCCGGCGCTGAACGCATGCTGGGCCTTAGCCGCGTCCAATAGGCGACCACGGCTTGGCTTTGGTAGAGCGATATCGAGATAGGGGAACTCGTACTCCGCTCCTATACCGCATCTCACCTTCGCGTTGACGTGGGAAAGCAAGAATCTTGTGTCTCCGTCGACTCTGAGATCCACAGCAATGTCGTACTCACCGCGAGTACCGGTCAGAAACTCGCTATGAGGCTGGGTAACACCTATTCGTTGCGAGCCGTTTGGTGGGAAAAAATCATAACCGACAATCGTGTCGAATAGCCCCGTGCTCTCGGCCAGGCTCTTATTCCAAGAGCCGCACACAAGAGTGATTTCGTCACCGGGAAAATGATCGCGCAAGGCCCGCATTGCAGGCACCGCGATAATAAAGTCACCGAGATGATCCAGCTTTAGAACGAGGAGCCTTCGGCGGCTGGTGGCGATATGAAATGGAGTCCAGAGCCGAACCGCGTCTAACATGTGCCCGAGTATCCGGTGCCCGGCTGTGAGCGGAAGGCCACTCCGTGTCGCGCGAGTTTCTCCATGGCAGTGCCTTGAACCATTCAGCGGGTCGCGACGCCTGTCAACTCTAGACAACCATGTGCTACGGCCTGCAGGTGCTCAACGCAAACATGCCTGCGCACCGGGTGGCTCTCGCCTACCAAACAGGTGCTCGAGTTGTATTTGCGGGCTTCAATTGTCGCAATCCGCCCGCCCGCCCGCACCCGCCCGCGCAATCTCTGCGCCGCGGATTGCGACGGTGCCCGTGCCGGCCAGGAAGGTTCGGATCTCGATGCCCTGCGCGGGTGTCTCGAGGTCGATCTCGGTCTGGACGGTTCGCGTCTCGCCGCCGGTGGGCGCGAGGGTGGCCTCATAGATGGTTTTGTAGCCCCAGCCGGTCGAGATGTCCCAGCGGTCGCGGCCGGGCATATCGGAAACGAGGCTGTAGTCGAGCGCGATGGTCCATCGCCCGCTCGGCAATCCGAAGGCGGGGCCCCAGGTCCGGGGCCGGCGGTCGTCGGCGGTTTCCACGCGCGCCTCGAGCGGGCCCTCCAAGGGGGCGAGACGCTCGGGGCCGCTCGCGCGCGAGGCGCTCGCGAACCGGTCGGCGGGGATGCAGATCCGGTCGATGCCCTGGCCCGCCTCGAGGAACGTGGCGTAGAGCGGCGGCGAGGTCCGCACGAGCGCCCGCCGGACCGCCGCGGGATCGTCGTAAACCCAGATCGCGCTGCCGCCGCAGTCGAGCGTTCGGTCGGGAGCGCCGTAGTGGCTCTTGATCGCGCGCTCATCGAGATCCGCCATGATGATGTAGTTGTACTCCGGCGGCCGAGGCGAAGCCATCGGCTCGCCCGGCGGCCGCGCGCCGTCGTGGACGTCGTGCGTGTACCAGAATCGATCGTTGCTCCACCACATGCCGGAGCCGTCCGGCTCGACCTGGTCGATCTGGAGCCGCCAGTCGCTGGACGCCTCGACGTAGCGCGCGTGCCAATAATCTCCCAGGCCCGCTTTGAGCCCAAGGGTGCGCTGACCCTCCAGCAGGCAGGCCTCGAGCGGATGATGCAACGCGAGCAGCGCCGGCGTCCGGAGACCCGGCGAGACATAGGCAAACCCGAGCACCGCCGCCACGCCGGTCAATCCTACCGGAATGGCCGGGCTCCGCGCGGCGCCCAACGCCCGCACGACGAGAGCGCTCGTCCAAACGATCGGCCACCACAGCAACGGCATCATGTACCGGTAGTGCCAGGTGCCTTCGTAGACCAGCGGCGTCGCCAAGAGCGTCGCGAGCACGCTGCTGGCCGACAGAACCCACCAGTATTCGACGGCGTCGAGCGCGCGAGGCCGCGTCGCCGGCGCGCGGAAGAGCAGGGGGGAGCACAGGAACAGCGCCAACGGCAGCCCGTAGGCCACAAGCGCCGTCAGAGGCGCCGCGGCGGCGAGCTCGCCGGCGCTCGCCAGAAATGCCCGCGCATGCACCGGCACCGTGGCCCAGTCGATGCTGACGCCGCCGTCGTGGACCAGGAACCCGCCAAGCACACGGCCGGCGAGCGTTCCGAGCGCGAGGCAAGCGACGATCGGAACCGCCCTCCGCGGCGCGATCTTGCGGCGGACGAGGGAGTAGGCGAGGGCGACGATCGTCGGGCCGACGCAGGAGATGACGAAGAGCAGGTCCGACAGCACGCCCGCGGTGACGAGCGCGAGGAGCAGCAGGAGCTTGCCGTTCGTGGGTCGCTGGAGCCACACCCAAACGACGCACAAGGCGGCGAGCGCCAGGATGAACGGCCCGCCGTGATTGTTCGGTAGGAAGATGTGCATGTGCTCGGATGCCGCCGTGACGGGCAGCTCGAGCATGAGGATCAGTAGCGTCAGCAGGAGAAATGCCTGTGTCGCCGTGCGCCAGGCGCCGCCCGCGATCTCGCGCACGATATATCCCGCGGCCGTGGCGAGGCCGATGAGCGACAAGACTCCGAAGGCGAGCGAGGCAAGACGCCAGCTGCCGGTCGCGAGCTGAACCATGCCGTAAACCGCGATATCCGGGACCAGGCTCGGCACGCGCGAGATCGAGAATCCCTCGCGCGCGTAGTCGTGAGCCGAATAGTCCCAGACCGCGAGCGCGAGGTGCAGCGTATCGCCATTGATCGCGAAGCCGAGAAAGGACGCGCTCTCGAATATGACGAGGCCGCCGATGAGCGAGGCGGCCGCCACCAGCGCCACGCCCCACACGAAAGCTCCTACTGCTTTCACGTCCCGAATCGATCCGGGATCCTGCGAGGCGGCGGTGTTCATCATGAGATCGCGGATGCTCTGCCGAAGGTGCGCAATCGGGGCCTGCGGGGCGCGGTCCGCCGACGGCGCGCATTCCGCCGTGCACAGGCCTGGATGTCAAGCAATCCGGCGCCCTCCGGCTCAAGCCGGGCCGCCAACCTTAATGCCAATGGTGGCAATTATTCCAAGGAGTTAGCCGATGCCGTTTCAGCCCACGAACATGACGACGCAGACCGGGTCGGCCTACAAGGCGGCCATCGATGCCGACACCGCGGCGCTGCAGGGCGCCTGGGGCAAGCGGCGGAACGTGAACGGCGACGGCCAGGTCAATCAGCTCGTCGCTTCCGCCGCGCTCTCGGGCTTGTGGCAGTACATCCTCGACCTCTGGGAGGCGCAGTCCTATACCGCCGCGAACTCGTCGGGCAGCTTCGGCCAGATCGCCGACGGCAATTTCCCCGCGCAGGTGGCGATCGGCACGGCCAATCTCGGCACCACCGGCGCCGTCACCGTGGCGTTCCGCACCAAGATGGAGAGCCGCCACGTCCGCGACCTGCTCTCCACGCCGTTCCAATACGGCGCGCCCGCGCACCCCTTCGCCTCCGTTGGCTTGCTCGCCTTCCAGGACAGCGGCTCCGCCGTCACCATAACGCCGGTCCTGCGCTCGGCGGATGCGGCCGACAACTTTTCCAGCATGTCGAACTCGCTCACCGGCGCCGCGCAGAGCCTGGCCTCGGGCGTGGTGACCCAGCTCTGGTGGGACGGCGCTGGAAACGCGTTCCAGCTCGACAGTCTCACGAACGCGCGCAACGGGCTTTGCCTGGAGCTGCAGTTCGTCTTGCCAACGGGTCTGTCCGCCAAGAACCTCCGCATCGGCGACGTGCAGCTCGAGGGCGGGCAGGTCGCGAGCTTCTACGGCCGCTCCGGCTTCGGCGACGAGCTCGAGCGGGCACAGCGTTACTACGCCAAGACGTTTCCGCTGGCGACCGCGCCCGCGCAGAACGCGGGCACCGCGGGCGCGCTGGTGGCGACGCAGGGTGTGGGGGCTTCCACCGCGCAGAAAGGCGCGTTCTGGAGCTTCCCCACGCGCATGATCAGGGCGCCGAGCCTCACGCTGTTCAATCCCAGCGCCGCCAACGCCCAGGTCCGCAATCTCGACACCAACAGCGACTGCTCCGCCAGCGCCGCCGACATCGTGAGCGAGTGGGGCGCTTCCTTCAACATGACGACCCCCGCGGGCTCGGCGGCGGGCCAACGCCTCGCCGTGCAGCTCGTCGCGGACGCGAGGCTCTGAGTCGACAGGCGGGACGGAGCTTTCCTCGCGACAACCACACTTCAGAATCGTCATGACCGGGCTTGTCCCACGGCTGTCCGGTTCGGATTTCAGCAGAGCGCCAGCGAGTCCGTGCTCAGTGTCCTTCACCCCATTGTCGTCATGGCCGTGCTTGTCACGGCCATCCACGTGTTCTTTTGGCGGGGAAGAACACGTGGATGCGCGGAACAAGTCCGCGCATGACGATTCTAGAGGGTGCTGAGTCTGAGATCGCACAACCTGATTCGCCGAACCGGACAGCCGTGGGACAAGCGCGGGCATGACGACAACGGGCGAATGAGATCACTCCTGAAGGCAATCCATGAATGTCATCGTCTACGACCTCCCCGGCGATCCCGGGCTCGAGTACCACGTGCCCGATCCCTGGGTGCTGCAGTTGACCCTCGGGCAACGCATGGACCTCGCCGCGGCGCTCGCGCAGATCGCGCGCGAGGCACTGCCTGCGGCAGCCGGCAATCTGATCTTCACCACGGAAGCCGAGCTGCCGACGCTCGGCCAATGCCGCAACCGCAAGGCCGCCGCCTTGCGCGCGGCCTGTCAGCAGGAGATCCGCAATGGATACGGCTCCGACGCGCTCGGCGCGCCCTGCACCTATCCCGCGGACGAGATCGACCAGCGCAACATGATCGCCGCGGTCGTGGCGTCGTTGCTGCCGGGTCTGCCCGCGGATTGGACGACGCCGGTCTGGTGCGCCGATACCGCCGGCGTCTGGGCGATGCGCGATCACACCGCCGCGCAGATCCAGGGAGCCGGCGCCGACGGCAAGAGCGCCATCGTCGCCGCCCAACGGAAGCTCGCGCGCCTCCTCGACCAGGTGTCCGCCGCCACCGCCCGGGCCGATCTCGATTCAATCGTGTGGTCGCCATGAGCCTATCCCTTCCCGACTGGTCCGACGATCCCGCCGCATTGGAGACGCGCATGACCGTGCACGAGGCGGTCTGCGCCGAGCGCTACGCCAGCATCCTCGCCATGCTCCGCGACACCGCGCACCGCGTGACCCGGCTCGAGGTCATGGTGCTCTCGGCCGCCGGCGCCACGATCCTGGGCATGGCCGGCCTCGTGGCCACGCTGGCCTTGCGATTGGGCAGGCTCGGATGAGCGACGATGCGAGATTCGAGCGCGCGGTCGAGATCGTCCTCGCCCACGAGGGCGGCTTGGTCGACGACCCCGCCGATCCCGGCGGCGTCACCAACCACGGCATCTCGCTGCGCAGTTACCCGGAGCTCGGTGCCGCAGGCATCCGCGCCCTCACGCCCGAGCAGGCCAAGGAGATCTATCGGCGGGACTGGTGGCTGCGCTACGGCTGGGCGGATTTCCCGCCGTCCATCGGTGCGAAGCTCCTCGATATCGGCGTCAACATCGGCGCCGAACCCGTGCACCGTGCCCTTCAGCGGGCGCTGCGCGCGACCGGCGCCACCGTCGCCGAGGACGGCGTGCTCGGCCTGGCGACGCGAGCCGCGGTGGCCGAGGCCGATCCGGGCGCTCTCGTCGCCGCGCTTCGCAGCGAGGTTGCCGGCCACTACCGCGTGATCGCCGCGCTGCATCCCGCCGAGCAGCGCTTTCTCCAAGGCTGGCTCGCGCGCGCCTACGGCTGAGGCGCGGCGAGCACCGACGCATCGCGTGCCGGTTCCGCCGGCGCGGCGATCCTTCTTGTCTCAACAGAGAGGAGCATCATGAGCATTCTGAGATACGCAATCACGCGCCTCGGCGAGGCGAGCACTTGGGCGGCCTTCGCGGGCTTGCTCGCGGGGGTGCACGTCAGCATCGACCCCGGCCTCTGGCAGCACATCGTCGACGCCGGCATCGCCCTGAGCGGGCTCGCGGGATTCTTGATCCCGGAAACTTGATTTTCCACGCGCCGCCGCCGCCCGCCAACCCGGCTGCGCGCGTAAGCGAGTTTTTCGTCCGCGCGCAGCCGCCGCCCACCAACCCGGCTGCGCGCGTAAGCGGATTTTTGTCCGCGCGCGACTGCCGCCCACCAACCCAGTCGCGCAACCCAGTCGCGCGCGGAGCGTTACCCAACCCCAACAGAAGGACCTGTCACATGAAGCGGACCCTCCGTGCGGGCGCGTTTGCGCTCGCGGCCACGGCCATCCTCGCGGCTTGCGCGCCGACCAGCGTGCAAGCCGATTTCGACGCCTTCAATACGAAGGTCAAGAAGCTCGTCGACGACTTCAACGGCGACGTCGCCGGCATCTCCCAGGGCCTGACCGATCTCGCCACCGTCGCGCAAACCGGCGCGGTGGTCACGGTGCAGATGGCGCAGAAGGGCTGCGGCGCCGCGTCAATTCTCAACGGCTTCTACCAGGTGGCCGCGGCGATCTCGCCCAAGGTGGCCGCCACGTCCGGCGACGAGGCGAAGGCGATGAACGCCACCGACGCGCTCTGCGCCACGCCCGCCACCGATCCCGCCTCGACCCTCAAGGTGGCGCTGAGCACCGTCTCCACCGTCAAGGCGAGCGTCCGGCAGGATCCCGCGATCGCCATCGCGCTGCAGGCGGCGAGCGCTCCGCCGGCCGTGGCGCTCAAGCCGTGAGGGGTGCCCGGTCCCTGGCGGCGGCGCTGGTCCTGCTGGCCAGCGCCGGCACCGCCGGCTGCACGGCCGTCGCCAGCGCCACCCTCGGCGTCGCGCTCAACATCGCCGTCAAAGCGACCGAGCTCGACACAGCCGTGATCGAGAATGTGCGGGCACGGCGGGCGGAGATCGGGGCGCCCGCGGCGGTGCCGAAGGAGGCTCGATGAGCGCGTGGCTCAAGCGGCTCGCGCTGCGATCCCTGGCGTGGCTCGCTGGCGATGACACGGCGAAGACCGCGGAGGTCCGAGTGCTTGCAGCCGAGCGGGATGCCGCTACGCAAGCGCCGGCGAGCGCCGAAGAAACGGCCGCTCGCCTCAGAGAGGGAAAATTCTGATGCGCCTCCCCTGGGAAATCCCGGCGCTCGCCCTCGCGGCGTTCGCCGCCGCTTGCTCGAACCTCACCGCGCCGCCGGCCGCGAGCCTGTGTCCCGAGCCCAGATCCTACGCCGCCAACGAGGAAGCCCGCGCCGCTCGCGAGCTGTTGGCGCTGCCCGCGGGCTCGATCCTCGCCGACATGATCATCGACTACGGCCGCGAGCGCGCGGAGCTGCGCGCGTGCCGGCGAGTGCCTTGAGGCCAGGCCGTCAGTCAACTCCCGCTTAGGCCACCTCCGAAATCCCTTCGCTGATTGAACCGCGCGTTCTACTCCGCGCGCGAGGAGCCTCCGCATGTCCGTTCATCGCGATATTTCCGACTACTACTCCACCCCCAATCCAGCATATGGGGGCCTGTCGCCAAGAGATTTTCTCCGCGGGAAGAGCTTCGAGGAGCAGTATCAGGAGGGGTTGAAAATCCTGCGGAAGTTTGGAGTACTAAAATGACCGGCAGCGAATTAGCTAATCTCACCGATGCGGATCTCGCTAAGCAATTCCGAGAATACGCTCTTGAGCAGCAGACAGCGCTCATGGACAGCAACACGAATGAATATACTCGACTCTATCAGAAGATTGAGAGGATCGATTCAGAGTTGAGAGCACGAGGCTTGGGTGCCCGGCGGTCCCTTCTTACTCTGCTGCAAGATGAGAACATGCGCGTTCGCTACGAGGCGGCCTGTCGATGCCTGGGTTTCGCGAGAGAACCAGCGGTGAAGGCGCTCAATGAGATTGTCGCTTCGCATACGATGCCGGAGGAGGGCTGGGCGGGAATGGCGCTCGAGAACTTGGCAAGCGGTAGGTTCAAACCGACGTAAGGTGCCGCCGCTGACCTTGCTCCATACTGCAACGGGCCGCAGCCCGGCTGAGTGAAGCTGGGTGAGGGGGCTGGCCCGCAAGATAGCTGCCGGAGTTACGCCCGGCCCGCAGCACGAAGCGCCCTCGGCGCCCGAAAGGGTCTCGGGGGCGCTTTTTTTGTTTCTTGCCGGGGGGATGGGTTCGGGATCGAACTGGTCGGAGTGAGAGGATTTGAACCTCCGGCCCCTGCCTCCCGAAAGCAGTGCTCTACCAGGCTGAGCTACACTCCGAGCCGTTCGGGGGCAGAGCTATAACGACTCCGCGCGCGTCCTGCAATGGGCAGCGCTCAGAACCCGCGCTCGAGGCAAAAATCGATGACCTCGTCGAGGGCGCGCTTTTCCGGGCAATCGCGGAAGGGGGCCAGCGCCGCGCGGGCGGCGGCGCCGTAGGTGCGGGCGCGCTCCAGGGTCTCCGCGAGCGCGCCGTGGGTGCGCAGGAGCTGGATCGCGCGCTCGAGGTCGCCCTCCTCCTGCTTCAGGTCCTCGAGGGTGCGGCGCCAGAAGCGCTGCTCCTCGGGGTCGCCGCGGCCGAAGGCCAGCACGATCGGCAGCGTGATCTTGCCCTCACGGAAATCGTCGCCCACGGTCTTGCCGAGCTCGGCCTGGCGCGCGGAATAGTCGAGGAGATCGTCGATCAGCTGAAACGCGATGCCGAGATTGAGGCCGTAGGACTCGAGCGCTTCCTGCTCGGTGCGCGGCCGCTCCGCCAGCACCGCACCGATCTTGCTGGCGGCGGCGAAGAGCTGCGCCGTCTTGGAGCGGATCACCTGCAAGTACGAGGCCTCGGTGGTCTCGGTGTCGTTGGAGGTGACGAGCTGCAGCACCTCGCCCTCGGCGATCACGGCCGAGGCGTTCGAGAGGATCGCCAACACCTCCAGCGAGCCGTCCTCCACCATCAGCTGGAAGGCGCGGCTGAAGAGGAAATCGCCCACCAGCACCGAGGGCTTGTTGCCCCAGACTGCGTTCGCGGTCGCGAGGCCGCGGCGGAGGTCGCTCGCGTCCACGACGTCGTCGTGCAGCAAGGTCGCGGTGTGGATGAACTCCACGGCCGCGGCGAGCGCGATGTGCCGGTCGCCGGGATAGCCGCAGAGCCGCGCGGCGGCGAGGGTCAGCATGGGCCGGAGCCGCTTGCCGCCGGCCGCGATGATATGGCCCGCGAGCTGCGGAATCAGCGCCACCGGGCTGTGCATGCGCTCGAGGATGAGCGTGTTCACGCGCGCGAGATCGCGCTCGAGGAGCGCCACCAGCCGGTCGAGCGACGCCGAGCCCCGCTTCTGCGCCTCCGACCCGCGCACACTGACGATCCGTGCCACTGCCATCCCCGCTGAGCCGCCTCCGGCGCGGTTTTCTTGACGCTTCCGCCGTTGAGGGCGAGCATAGATCGCCGCACCCGCCGGTCAAGCCCGAGTCGTCTCCGCCATGAAAGAGCTGCTGCGCACGAACGATCCGGTCCGACTCTCCTTCGTCGAGGCGCTGCTCGCGGCGGCGGGCATCGAGAGCGTGGTGCTCGACCAGCACACCAGCATCATCGAAGGCAGCATCGGCGCGATCCAGCGCCGGATCATGGTTGCCGACCGCGACCACGGCCGGGCGAAGCTGCTGCTGAGCGAAGCCGGAGAGGCAACGGCATGACCGCCGCACCGCTTCCCGACGGCCAGAGCGAGGACGCGCTGCTCGGCGGCCGCGTGCGGTTGCGTCAGCCGGTCGCGGGATATCGGGTCGCGATCGATCCGGTTTTCCTCGCGGCGGCGGTGCCGGCGGTGCCCGGCGACCGCGCGCTCGATGTCGGCTGCGGCACGGGCGCCGCCGCGATGTGCCTGGCCGTGCGGGTGCCGGATTGCCGCGTCACCGGCATCGAGCGCGACCGCGAGCTGGTGCGGCTCGCCAATGACAACGTCGGGCTCAACGGCTTGGCGGGCCGCGTCTCCGCCATGGCAGGCGACCTGCTGAAGCCGCCGCCGCGCCTCGAGCCCGGCGTCTTCGATCATGTACTCGCGAACCCGCCGCACCTCGCCGCGGGAACCGCGACGCCGCCGCCCGATCCCACCCGCGCCGCGGCCCACGTCGAAGGCGCGGCCGACCTGCGGGCGTGGCTCCGCTTCGCCTTCACGATGGCGCGACCCAAGGGCACCATCACGCTCATCCATCGTGCCGACCGGCTCGATGCGATCCTCGCGGAGCTGACGGGACGCGCCGGCGAGATCGTGATCTTCCCGCTCTGGCCAGGCGCCGGAAAACCGGCGAAGCGCGTGATCGTCCGCGCGCGCAAGGGAGTCGCCACCCCGACCAGGCTCGCCGCGGGGCTCGTGCTGCACGAGGCGGACGGCCGCTACACGGCCGATGCCGAGGCGGTACTGCGAGACGGCGTAGGGCTGAGCTTGTAGCTTTTGCGCTCCGACGCGGCTTTCCCTATCTTTGTCGAATGGCCCTCGAAGACCTCAAGCACTGGATCCAGGATCGGCTCGTTGGGAATCCCGCGCCGGCGGTGGCGGTGGTGCGCCTGGAGGGCATCATCGGCGGGCGGGGCGTGCGCGGGCTCACGCTGCAGCGGATGGCGCAGACCATCGAACGCGCCTTCAAGCTGCGCAATCTCAAGGCGGTGGCGCTCGCGGTCAATTCGCCGGGCGGCGCCCCCGTGCAGTCGGCGCTGATCTATCGGCGCATCCGCCAGCTCGCGAGCGAGAAGAAGATCCCGATCTTCGCCTTCGCCGAGGACGTCGCGGCCTCGGGCGGATATTGGCTGTTGCTGGCGGGCGACGAGATCTATGCGGACGCGGCCTCGATCGTCGGCTCGATCGGCGTGGTGACCTCGAGCTTCGGCTTCGCCGAGGTGCTGAAGCGCCTCGGCGTCGAGCGCCGCCTGCACACCTCCGGCCGGGACAAGTCGCTGCTCGATCCCTTCCTCTCCGAGGATCCGCGCGAGGTGGAGCGGCTCGAGCGGCTGCAACGCGACCTCCACGACACCTTCAAGAGCGAGGTCGAGGAGCGCCGCGGCGCCAAGCTCTCGAAGACGGAGGAGCTGTTCGAAGGCGAGATTTTCAGCGGCCGCCGCGCCGTGGAATTGGGACTCGTCGACGGGCTCGGCGAGCTCCGCGGCGTCATGCGCGAGCGCTTCGGCGAGACCGTGCGATTGCGCCTGCTCGAGAGCGCGCGGGCGCGTCGCTGGTGGCGGTTGCCGGGCGTCGGCGGCGCGCGGGGAGGGATCGGCGATCTCCTGGATGAGCTGCTCGGCGCCATCGAGGAGCGCCTGCACTGGGGCCGATTCGGACTGTGAGGCCGCCCCGGCTTGACCCCGCCGGGGCCGGTCCCCTAAACCGGAGCATGTTCGGAGTGGGATTCTTCAAGCTCCTGGTGCTCGCCGGCGCGGTGGCGGGCGTCTGGTATCTCTTCAAGATGCTGGCGGGCCCGAGCAAGCCGACGGAGCCGGAGCCGCAGGCGCGCGGACGCACGGCCAACAATGCCGCACGCAATCGCTCCATCGAGGCCGAGGACATGGTGGCGTGCAAGGTCTGCGGCACCTATGTCGCGGCGAATGGCGCGCGATCCTGCGGCCGCGCGGATTGTCCCTGGCGCGGCTAAGCCCGCGCCTTTCCTTGACCCTCCGGACCCCCGCCAGTATGGTGCGCCGCAACCAGCGGCCCCTCCATTTCCGGACAATTCGATGGCGGCGAGCGCCCTTTCCGGGACCAGCTTTCAGGCCCTGATCCTGCGCCTGCAGGATTTCTGGGCACAGCAGGGCTGCGTCATTCTGCAGCCCTACGACGTCGAGGTGGGCGCGGGGACGTTCCATCCCGCCACCACCTTGCGCGCGCTGGGCCCGAAGCCGTGGCGGGCGGCTTATATCCAACCCTCGCGGCGGCCGACCGACGGCCGCTACGGCGAGAACCCCAACCGGCTCCAGCATTACTACCAGTGCCAGGTGATCCTGAAGCCGGCGCCGCCCGACAGCCAGGACCTCTATCTCCGGAGTCTGTTCGCGCTCGGCATCGACGCCGCCAATCACGACATCCGCTTCGTCGAGGACGATTGGGAGAGCCCGACCTTGGGCGCGTGGGGGCTCGGCTGGGAGGTCTGGCTCGACGGCATGGAAGTGTCGCAATACACCTATTTCCAGCAGGTCGGCGGCATCGAGTGCGATCCGGTCTCGACCGAGCTCACCTATGGGCTCGAGCGGCTCGCGATGTACGTGCAAGGCGTCGAGAACGTCTACGACCTCGATTTCAACGGCGCGCCGGGGCCAGCAAAGATCACCTATGGCGACGTGTTCAAGCGCAACGAGCGGGAATTCTCTGCCTACAATTTCGAGTACGCGGATACGGAGCAGCTGTTCCGCCATTTCAAGGACGCCGAGCAGGAATGCCGGGCGCTGCTCGAGAGGCACCTTGCGCTTCCGGCTTACGACCAGTGCATCAAGGCGAGCCACCGGTTCAATCTTCTGGACGCGCGCGGCGTGATCTCGGTCACCGAGCGCGCGAACTATATCGGCCGCGTCCGCGCGCTCGCCAAGGCCTGCTGCGAGGAGTGGCTCGCGGCGGACGCGGCCGCCGCCTGAGCCGATGGCCGATTATCTCCTCGAGCTCCTCACCGAGGAAATTCCGGCGCGCATGCAAGGGCAGGCGGCGGAGGATCTAAAGCGCCTAGCGGGCGAGAAGCTGAAGAGCTCGGGTCTCGCTTGCTCCACCCTGAAGACATTCGTTACTCCCCGTCGCCTTACACTCGCGGTGTCGGGGCTCCCCGAGGCTCAGCCCGATCAGACCGAGGAGCGCCGGGGCCCGCGCAAAGGCGCGCCGGAGCAGGCGGTGCAAGGATTTCTCAAATCCGCCGGGCTCGCCTCGCTCGATCAATGCGAGGAGCGCGACACCGGCAAGGGGGTATTTTACTTCGCGGTCATCAAGCGCGCGGGCGCGGTGACGACCGAGGTATTGCCGTCGCTCGTCCGCGCGATCCTGCACGAGTTCCCCTGGCCCAAGTCGATGCGTTTCCCGGCAGCACCTTTCCGTTGGGTGCGGCCGATCAACAGCGTGCTGTCGCTGTTCGACGGCAAGGTCCTGCCACTGGATCTCGGCACGATCCCGGTCGGCCACACCACCATCGGTCATCGCCTGCTGGCGCCTCAGCGCATTCCGATCAAGAATTTCGAGGACTACGAGGCGAAGCTCCACCGCGCCTCCGTGGTGCTCGATCCCGATGCGCGGCGTAAGCAGATCGCCGAGGCGCTGCAGAAGGCGGCAAGAGCCGGGCAGATCACGCTCAAGGACGATCCTGCCTTGCTCAACGAGGTAACCGGCCTCGTCGAATATCCCACGGTGCTCGCGGGCACCATCGACCCCGCCTTCATGACGCTGCCGCCCGAGGTGCTCACCGCCTCCATGCGCGCGCACCAAAAGTATTTCGCGCTACTGGACAATAAGGGCGAGCTCGCGCCGAGGTTCCTGGTGGTCTCGAACATGATCGCGAAGGACGGCGGCAAGATGATCGTCGCGGGCAACGAGCGCGTGTTGCGCGCGCGTCTCTCCGACGCGCAGTTCTTTTGGGAGCAGGACCGCAAGGTCACGCTGGCGTCGCGCGTGCCGAAGCTCGCCGAGCGTGTCTTCCACGCCAAGCTCGGCACCATGGAGGACAAGGTCGCTCGGCTGGAGGCGCTGGCGACCGACCTCGCGCGCTATGTACGGGGCGACCACGGCCAGGCGGCGCGCAGCGCCGCATTCCTGGCGAAAGCCGATCTCTCGACCGGCATGGTCGGCGAGTTTCCGGAACTGCAAGGCATCATCGGTCGCTACTACGCGCTGCACGACGGCGAAAGCCGCGAGGTCGCCGATGCGGTCGCCGAGCACTACTCGCCGCTGGGCCCGAACGACAAATGTCCGACGGCGCCGGTAAGCGTCGCCGTGGCGCTCGCCGACAAGATCGATACGCTCGTTGGATTCTTCTCGATCGGCGAGACGCCGACGGGGTCGCGCGACCCCTTCGCGCTCCGGCGCGCGGCCCTGGGCATCATTCGCCTCATTTTGGAGAACGGCCTGCGCATCTCGCTCTTGTCGGTGCTCGGATCGGCGTTCACGATCGGCGCTCAGGCGAAGAGGGGTGGGTTCGAGCACAATCCCGGGCCGGACCTCTTGGCCTTCTTCGCCGACCGTCTGAAGGTACATTTGCGTGAAAAGGGCGTGCGTCACGATTTGATCACGGCGGTTTTCACCCTTGGGGGTGAGGACGACCTCGTGCGCGTCCTTGCGCGGGTGGACGCGCTGGATAAATTCCTGAAGTCCGACGATGGCGCGAACTTGCTCGTGGCCTATCGTCGCGCGGCCAATATCGTGCGCATCGAGGAGAAGCAGGACAAGCGGGCCTACGATGGGCCTGCGCGCCGCGAAGCCCTGGAGATGCCAGAGGAGAAGGGGCTGGCGGAGCGGCTCGCCGCCGCTGCCGCCAAGGCCGAGGCAGCGCTGAAGCGCGAGGCTTTCGACGAGGCCATGACGGCGCTTGCGGCATTGCGCGGACCTGTGGATGAATTTTTCGACCGGGTAACCGTTAATACGGATAAGCCCGAGCTCAGGGAGAATCGCCTGCGGCTCCTGTCGGAGATACGTGCGACGCTGAACCGCGTTGCCGACTTCTCCCAGATCGAGGGATAGAAGGTTAATGACGAAGTGGGTCTATGGCTTCGGCGGCGGCAGCGCGGAGGGACGCGCCGACATGCGCGATCTCCTCGGCGGCAAGGGCGCCGGGCTTGCGGAGATGAGCAATCTCGGCCTGCCCGTGCCTCCCGGATTCACCATCACCACCGAGGTCTGCACGTATTTCTACGCGAACGGCAAATCCTATCCCAAGGATCTCGCGGAGCAGGTGAGCGCGGCGCTTGCGGCGCTCGAGAAGCGCCTCGGCGCGAGGTTCGGCGATGCCGGAAATCCGCTCCTCGTCTCGGTGCGATCGGGCGGGCGGGCCTCGATGCCCGGCATGATGGACACCGTGCTCAATCTCGGCCTCAACGACCGCACGGTGGAGGGGCTCGCCCTGCGCAGCGGCGATCCCCGCTTCGCTTACGACAGCTATCGCCGCTTCATCCAGATGTACGGGCAGGTCGTGCTGGGCGTCGATCATCACCACTTCGAGGACCTGCTGGAGAACCACAAGCTCAACGACGGCAAGAGCCTCGACACCGACCTCGCGGCCGATGACTGGAAAGCCGTGGTCGCGGGCTACAAGGAGATCGTCGAGCGGGAGCTCGGCAAGCCCTTCCCGCAGGATCCGCAGGAGCAGTTGTGGGGCGCGATCGGCGCCGTCTTCGGCTCTTGGATGAATCAGCGGGCCATCACCTATCGGCGGCTGCACGACATACCCGCGGAGTGGGGCACGGCGGTTAACGTCCAGGCGATGGTGTTCGGCAACATGGGCGAGGACTGCGCCACGGGCGTGGCGTTCACCCGCAATCCCTCGACCGGCGCCAACGAGTTCTACGGCGAGTACCTCGTCAACGCCCAGGGCGAGGACGTCGTCGCCGGCATCCGCACTCCGCAGCACCTGACGATCACCGGCAAGCAGGCGGGGAAATCCACGCTGCCGGCGATGGAAGAGGTGATGCCGCAGGTGTTCGCGGAGCTCGATGCCGTCCGCCGCAAGCTCGAGACGCATTACCGCGACATGCAGGACGTCGAGTTCACGGTGCAGCAAGGCAAGCTCTATATGCTGCAAACCCGCACCGGCAAGCGCACCGCGGCGGCGGCGCTGCACATCGCGGTCGACATGGCTGCCAACGGGATCATCGGCCGAGAGGAAGCCTTGCAGCGGATCGAGCCCAACTCCCTGGAGCAGCTCCTGCATCCGACGCTCGATCCCAAGGCACCGAAGACGATCCTCGTGCGCGGCCTGCCGGCGTCGCCGGGAGCAGCCTCGGGCATCGTGGTGTTCTCGGCCGACGAGGCCGAGGCGCGGGCGACAAAGGGCGCGGCGGTCATCCTGGTGCGCGTGGAAACCAGCCCCGAGGACATCCACGGCATGCACGCCGCCAAGGGCATTCTCACCGCACGCGGCGGCATGACCAGCCACGCCGCGGTGGTCGCGAGAGGCATGGGCCGGCCCTGCGTCGCGGGCGCCGGCGATCTCCGCGTCGACAGCAAGGCGGGCACCATGAGCGCCGGGGGCCACGTGGTGAAGGCCGGCGACGTCATCACCATCAACGGCTCCACGGGCGAGGTGATGCTCGGCGAAGTGCCGACCATCCAGCCGGAGCTTTCCGGCGACTTCGCGACCCTCATGGGTTGGGCCGACGAATTCCGCAAGCTCGGCGTGCGCGCCAACGCGGACACGCCGACGGACGCGCGCACGGCGCGACGGTTCGGCGCCGAGGGCATCGGCCTCTGCCGCACCGAGCACATGTTCTTCGACGATAACCGGATCACGGCCGTACGCGAGATGATCATGGCGGACGACGCGGAAGGCCGGCGCAAGGCGCTCGCGAAGATCCTGCCGATGCAGCGCAGCGACTTCGAGGAGCTGTTCCGGATCATGAAGGGTCTGCCGGTGACCATTCGGCTACTCGATCCGCCGCTGCACGAGTTTCTGCCCAAGAGCGATGCCGAGATGCAGGAAGTGGCGAAGGTCACAGGCAAGGATCTGGCGGCCGTGCGACAGAGCGCGCAGGCGCTCCACGAGGCCAATCCGATGCTGGGCCACCGCGGTTGCCGGCTCGCGATCACCGCTCCCGAGATCTACGAGATGCAGGCGCGCGCCATCTTCGAGGCGGCGACGGCCGTCACCAAGGAGACCGGCGAGCCGGTCGAGCCCGAGATCATGATTCCGCTGATCGCGACCCGTAAGGAGCTCGACATCCTCAAGGCCATGATCGACCGCATCGGCGCCGAGGTCATGAAGTCGACCGGCGTGACCGTGCCCTATATGGTCGGCACCATGATCGAGCTGCCGCGCGCGGTGCTGCGCGCCGGCGAAATCGCGGAGACCGCGGAGTTCTTCAGCTTCGGCACCAACGATTTGACGCAGACCTGCTTCGGGCTCTCGCGCGACGACGCCGGCAGCTTTCTGGGCGAATACCAGAAGCAGGGCATTCTCGAGCACGACCCCTTCGTCTCCATCGACCGCGAGGGCGTCGGCGAGCTCATGCGCATCGGCGTGGAGCGCGGCCGACGCACGCGCAAGACCCTGAAGCTCGGCATCTGCGGCGAGCACGGCGGCGATCCCGCCTCCGTGCGCTTCTGCCATGAGATCGGCTTGGACTACGTGTCCTGCTCGCCCTATCGCGTGCCGATCGCCCGGCTCGCCGCGGCCCAGGCCGCGCTCTCGAAGCAGCACGCCGACACGACGGCCTAAATCTAAAACCGCGCCCAGGCCGGCTTGATCGGCGTCAACCGCGCTTCGCCGGCGAGGAGCGGCGCGCCGGTCTTCGCCGCTTTCTCTACCGACTCCAATCGGAGCAGCGCGAGCGCGAGATCGCTCCGGCCGGAGCGCGTTTCGCCGGCTTCCTGGTCGTCGAGCGTGACGACCGTGCCGGGGGCCGGGAGCGGGCCGTCCACCTTGACCGGCATCAGGCGCTTCTTGATGAGCGCGCGATATTTCGTCCGGGCGGTGAGCTCCTGGCCCATGTAGCAGCCCTTGTCCCAATCGACGCCATGCAGCTCGTCGAAGCCCGCTTCCAGCAGGATCGCTTTCTCGACGGCGAGGTCGCGGCTGCCGTCGGCCACTCCCAACGAGAGACGCAGCCGGTCATAGTCTCCGGGCTCCGCCTGCACGAGCCCGGCGGCCTCGATGGCGCGCATTCCGGCGGAGCGTGGCCGGATCAGCCGGGCGCCAAGCTCGGCCAGTCGGGGATCGATGTATGCGATGCCATCCCCAAAGGAGGCTGCCGCGCCGAGATCGGCGGGCAAGCCGAGCTTGGAGCCCGCATCGGCCCCGAACGCTGCGGCAATCGTGAAATTTGCACTGACGTCAGTGAGCGAGACTTTGGCGCGCAGCTTGAACATCGATAGCCGGCGCAGCAGATCGGGCAGGCGGGCCCGCTCGCACTCGAGCCAGATGACGTCGCCGTGCTCGACCAGGAAGAAATCGTGCAGGTACTTGCCCTGCGGCGTGAGAAACGCCGCGTAGAGCGCGCGGTTCGGCCCGAGCTTCCGTACGTCGTTGGAGACGAGGCCCTGAAGGAACGTCAGACGGTCGGCGCCGGCGACTTCAAGAACGCCGCGATCGTCCAGCAGGGCATAGGAACCAGAGGCCATGTGCTCCTCGCGAGGTCCTAGACGTAGGTACCCCCGGCTTGCTTGGCAAGCGGGGGAGGCGTCTGTATAACCCGCGCGAGCCGCCGTTTCGGCCGATTCCTGCGGCTCCTCGCATTTGAATGGCCCCTCCGGGCGTCATGCACATCCTCTTCGTCACCGCGACCCGCATCGGCGACGCCGTTCTGTCCACCGGTCTGCTGTCCCACCTCATCGAGCGCTATCCGGACGCGCGGTTCACGATCGGGGCGGGCCGGGTAGCCGCACCTCTCTTCGAAGCCGTGCCGCGCCTCCAGCGCATCATCGTTATCGACAAACAGCGCTACGGCCTGCATTGGCTCGATCTCTATGCGCGCGTGGTGCGCCGGCGCTGGGACCTGGTGGTCGACCTCCGCGGCTCCGCTCTCGCCTACCTCCTGCGCGCCCGAGAGCGCCGCGTACGCGGCAAGGGCTCGCGCGACGAGCCGCGCGTGCTCCAGCTCGGCCGCCTCTTCGATCTCGACTCCCCGCCCGCGCCGCGGCTATGGACGCTGCCGACGCACGAGGTGGCCGCCGCATCGCTCGTGCCGCCGGGCGGGTCGGTGCTGGCGATCGGTCCCGCCGCCAATTGGCGCGGCAAGACCTGGCACGCCGAGCGCTTCGCGGAGCTCGCGCGCCGCCTCACGGCACCGGTCGGCGTTTTGCCGGGCGCTCGGGTCGCCGTGCTCGCGGCGGCGCACGAGCGGGCACAGGCGACGCCGGTGCTCGACGCGATCGCGCCGGAGCGCCGCATCGACCTGGTCGGGCGCACGGATCTGCTCACGGCCGCCGCGGTGCTGAAACGCTGCGCGCTGTTCGTCGGTAATGACACCGGCCTCATGCACATGGCTGCTGCCGTGGGTGTGCCGACGGTCGGCTTGTTCGGCCCGAGTCCGGCGACCCACTACGCGCCTTGGGGCCCGCGCACGGCCGTGGCGCAGACCGAGCGACCCTGGGTCTCGCTGATGAGTGCGCCTGATTTCGACCATCGAACCACCGACACTCTGATGGATGGCTTGTCCGTCGACGCGGCCGAAGCGGCCGTGCGGCGGCTCTGGCAGCGGCTTGCCGGCGACGCGGCGTGAGACGGCGCAGATGGCGCGCATCGTCATGACCGACGACGGCCTGGAGTTCGACGGCGCGACGCCCGATCACAGGCCGGTGGGCGGCGCCGAGGCGGCGTTCCTGTCGCTGGCCGAGGCATTCGCGGCGCGCGGCCACGCCGTGCGCGTCTGCAACAACTGCGCGGCGCCGCTCGCTCGCAACGGCGTCGAGTGGACGCCGATCGCCGACGGCGTTCCCGAGGAATGCGATCTCTATATCGGCAACCGGGGACACCGATTGATCGGCTTGGCGCCGCGGGCGCGCGGCCGCGCGTTCTGGCTGCACAATCCCGGTGGCTATCTGCTGAAGCCGAGATACCTGTGGCCGCTCCTGAGAGTTCGGCCGACGATCGTGGTCACCGGCAACTATCACGCCTCGACGGTGCCGTGGTGGGTCCCCTGCGCGGGCCGCGCCGTCATTCCCTACGGCCTCGGGACCGCCTATCGAGAGGCAACGGCGCGAGCGGATGTGCCTCCACCCGTGGCGATTTTCACCTCGAACCCGCTGCGCGGGCTCGACTGGCTTCTGGACCTCTGGTCCACGCGGATTCGTCCCGCGGTGCCGAGAGCGGAGCTGCACATCTACGCAGGGCCGCAAGTCTATGGCGCTGTCGGCGCGCGCAAGGCCGATCGGATGGCCATGATCCTCGAGCGAGCGGAGGCGCTCGTGGAGCAGGGCGTGCGGTGCCACGCGCCCGTGCCGAAGCCGGAGCTGGTTGGCAAACTGCGGGCAGCGCGCGTCATGCTCTATCGCGGCGATGAGAACGAGACATTCTGTCTCGCCGTGGCCGAGGCGCAGGCATTGGGACTGCCGGCGGTGGTGATGCCCCTCGGCTCGCTGCCGGAACGGGTCGAGGACGGCGTCACCGGCACGGTCGCCAAAGACGACGACGCATTCGCCGCCGCGGCGACCGCGCTGCTCACCGACGATGCGCTTTGGCAATACCGACACCAGGCGGCGATCGCACGGCAGAAGGGTCTTTCCTGGGGCGAGGTGGCGGCGCGCTTCGAGGCGCTGATGCCGTGATCCGTCTCGCGCAGGCGATGGCCGGAGCGCATCACGGCGGCGCCGAGACGTTCTTCGTGCGGCTTGCACTGGCGCTGCACCGGGCGGGCCAGGAGCAGCGGGTCATTATCCGGCGAGACGCGGAGCGCGCGGCGGCGCTGCGGACGGGCGGCTTGGCACCGATGGAGTTGCCGTTCGGAGGACTGCTCGACTATCGGACGCGCTTCGGCATTCGGCGGATCCTGCGAGAGTTTCGGCCGCGGGTCGTGCTGACATGGATGAGCCGCGCGACGCGGCTTTGCCCGCACGGCGAATTCGTGCATGTTGGGCGTCTCGGAGGGTACTACGATCTCAAATATTATCGCCGGTGCGATCACTTGATCGGCAACACCCGGGACATCGTTGCCTATCTTGTGCGATCGGGCTGGCCCGAGGGCCGCGCTCATTATCTCCCGAACTTCGTGCCGGACATGACCGGTGTCCGGATTGCACGCGCGAGCCTCGGCACACCCGAGGACGTGCCGCTGGTCTTGGCGCTCGGCCGGCTGCATCCGAACAAGGGATTCGACGTGCTGATCGACGCGGTTGCGCGTGCGCCCGGCATCCACCTGTGGCTGGCCGGCGAGGGGCTGGCACGCGCGGAGCTGGAGACCCGCGCTGAGCGGCTGGCGCTCGGCAATCGCGTGCGGTTCCTCGGCTGGCGCGAGGACACCGCCGCCCTGC
Source organism: Allostellaceae bacterium (assembly GCA_035604335.1). Classification (GTDB taxonomy): domain Bacteria; phylum Pseudomonadota; class Alphaproteobacteria; order ATCC43930; family CGMCC-115725; genus DASZHJ01. The sequence continues at coordinate 21,654 of DATNIT010000109.1, forward strand.
TCGCGACGGCGGACATGCTCGTCTGCCCCTCGCGCCATGAGCCGCTCGGTAACGTGGTGATCGAGGCCTGGGCCGCCGGCGTGCCGGTGGTGGCCGCCTCGAGCGCGGGGCCGGCTGCGCTCATCCGCGACGGCATCAACGGGTTGTTGGTGCCGGTGGAGGATGCGGATGGGCTGGCCCGCGCCATGACGCGGCTCGCCGAGACTCGCACATTGCGCGCGGAGCTCGCCGCGGCCGGCCGCTCGACCTATGGCGCGGAATTCAGCGAGAGCGTGGTGGTCGCTCAGTATCGAGCATTTCTCGAGCACGTCGCGCGCTGATGTGCGGCATCGCTGGCCTCGCCACCAATGACGGCCGCGCGCCGTCGGCGAATGCAATCACCGCCATGAGCGAGACGCTCGCCCATCGCGGGCCCGACGGAATCGGGCACTATCGCGCGGGCGACGTCGCGATGATGCAGCGCCGGCTTGCGATCATCGACCTCGTCACGGGCGATCAACCGCTCTACGAGCCGGCCGGCGCGGCGCTGGTCGCGAACGGCGAGATCTACAACTATATCGAGCTGCGCGCGGCGCTTGACGGCGCGGTGTTCTCGACCGGCTCCGACTGCGAGACGCCGCTCCACATCTACCGCCGCAAGGGTCTCGCCTATGCGGACGATCTCCGAGGCATGTACGCGATCGCCCTGCATGATCCCGGATCGGCGCGGCTGGTGCTGTCTCGCGACCCCTTCGGCATCAAGCCACTCTACTACGCGGAAACTCCCAAAGGCTTCGCCTTCGCCTCCGAACCGCGCGCGCTGGTCGACGGGGGGATCGTCGACGGTGCGCTCGTGACGCAAGCCCGCAACGAGCTGCTGCAGCTGCAGTTCACCACCGGACGCCAAACGATCTTCGCGGGCATCGAGCGCCTGTTGCCCGGCGAGACCATTGTGGTTTCCCAGGGCCGCGTGGTCGAGCGCCGCCGCCGCGCGGCTTTGCCTGAGGGCGAGTTGCTCACCTGCTCGGAGGCGGAGGCCCTCGCCGCGGTCGATCGGATATTCGAGGAGAGCGTGCGCCTGCATCAGCGCTCGGACGTGCCCTACGGAATGTTCCTCTCGGGCGGTACGGACTCCGCGGCCGTGCTCGCGATGATGGCGCGTCTCAACGAGCGGCCGGTGCGCGCCTTCACCGTGGGATTCTCCCACACGGAGGCGGCGGACGAGCGCGAGCAGGCGCGAGCGGTTGCAAAGGCACTGGGTGCCGAGCACACCGAGGTGGAATTCCGCGAGGCGGATTTTTGGGTTCTGCTGCCGGAAATCGCGGCCGCCATGGACGATCCCACGGCCGACTACGCGATCCTGCCGACCTACAAGCTCGCGGCCGCCGCGCGTGCCGCGGGCCTCAAGGTGATCCTGTCGGGCGAGGGTGGCGACGAGCTCTTTGCCGGCTATGGCCGGTATCGCAGCGTGCTGCGCCCGTGGTGGGCCGGAGGCCGCGTGCCGCGGCGGCGCGGCAATCTCGATGGGCTGAGCCTGCTCCATGACGAGTTCGCAGGCTGGCGCGATGGCATCGCCGCCGCCGAGGCGCGCGAGGCAAGACCAGGCCGCACCGCGCTGCAGCAGGCACAGGCCGTGGATTGCGCGGATTGGCTGCCCAACGATCTTCTGGGCAAGCTCGACCGCTGCCTCATGGCGCACGGCGTCGAGGGGCGCACGCCTTTCCTCGATCCCGTCCTCGCAGACTTTGCCTTTCGGCTTCCGGACGACCTCAAGATCCGCAATGGGCTGGGCAAATGGCTGCTGCGGCGCTGGGTGGCCGAGCATGTGCCGGCCGCGCAGCCGTTCGCGAAGAAGCAGGGTTTCACCGTGCCCGTCGGCGAGTGGATCGCGCGTCGCGGCGCCACCCTGGGGCCGCTGGTCGCGGACTCGCCGGGCGTGGCAGAACTCTGCCAGCCGGGCTCGGTCGTGCGGCTCTTTAATCATGCGCGGGAGCGCCGCCTCGGCTTCGCGGCTTGGACGCTGCTCTTCTACGCGCTCTGGTACCGCCACCACATCCGCCGACGCCCGCCCGCCGCCGACGTGTTCGCGGCGCTGTCCGATCGGGGCTGAGCCGCGCTCAACTCCCGAGCTGCCAGCCGATTTCCTCGCCCGCCAGGAACGGCTTGACCGTGGCGTCGCCGGCGCGGACCTCCGCCGGAATGCGCCAGGGCCGATTCACCAACGTCACCCGCTCGTCGTTGGGAGCGAGGCCGTAGAAGCGCGGGCCGTTGAGAGAGGCGAAGGCCTCGAAGCGGTCGAGCGCATTCTCCTCGGCGAAGACCTGGGCGTAAAGCTCCAGCGCCGCGGGCGCGGTGAAGATGCCAGCGCAGCCGCAATCGGCCTCTTTGTCCCGAACGGGATGGGGCGCCGTGTCGGTGCCGAGGAAGAATTTGGGATTTCCCGAAACGGCGGCGCGGCGAAGGGCCAAGCGATGCGGCTCGCGCTTGGCGATCGGCAAGCAATACATGTGTGGCCTGAGGCCGCCCTGGAAGATGGCATTCCGGTTGATGATCAGATGATGCGCGGTGACGGTGGCGGCGAGAGTCGGGCCGGCGCCGCTCACGAAGTCGACCGCGTCCCTGGTGGTGATGTGCTCGAGGACGATCTTGAGGTTGGGAATGCGCGCCATGAGCGGCGCGAGGATGCGCTCGATAAAAGCCGCCTCTCGATCGAACACATCCACTTCCGGATCCGTCACCTCGCCGTGGATCAGGAGCGGCATGCCCAGCACCGCCATGCGCTCCAGCACCGGATAGGTTTTGGCGATGTCGGTGATGCCGAACGCGGAGTTGGTGGTGGCTTTCGCGGGATAGAGTTTCACCGCCGCGAAGACGCGGGCGCGGTAGCCGCGCTCGACTTCGGCGGGATTGGTGCCGTCGGTGAGATAGGCGGTCATCAGCGGAGCGAAGCGCGCCCCTTTCGGCAAGGCCGCGAGGATGCGCGCGCGATAGGCCTCTGCCGCCGCGACCGTGGTGACGGGCGGCACGAGGTTCGGCATGACGATGGCGCGGGCGAATTGCCGCGCGGTGAACGGCAGCACCGCCGCCAGCATTGCGCCGTCGCGGAAATGCGCGTGCCAGTCGTCGGGCCGGCGCAGCGTCAGGGTTTGCTCGGCCAAGGCTTCGGCTCCTCTGGATGGACACTTGTCGCCGCAATCCGCAGGGCAGGCAAGCCTGGCGTGCAGAGCGGGCGGTGGGTGACGGAGGCCGGGGCGATTGCTATATCTAAGGTAATTCGCCCTGGCTTTCGGAGGCACCATGACCGCCTGCATCGTCGGCTGGTCCCACACGCGGTTCGGCAAGCATGAGAACGAGGACATCGAGTCCCTGATCGTGAAAGTCGCGACGGACGCGATCCACGACGCGGGCTTGGCGCCCGCGGACATCGACGAGATCTTCATTGGCACAATGAACGCGGGCTTCGTGCGCCAGGAGTTTCCGTCTTCTCTCGCGCTGCAGGCGGATCCCGCGCTCCGCTTCAAGCCGGTGACGCGCGTCGAGAACGCCTGCGCCACGGGCTCGGCCGCGATCCATCAGGGCTTGAACTCGATCGAGGCGAAGCGCGCGCGCAAGGTGCTGGTGATCGGCGTCGAGAAGATGAGCGAGGTGACCGGTCCCGCGGTCGGCGACATCCTGATCCGCGCGGCCTACCTCAAGGAAGAGGCCGGCATCGAGGGCGGTTTTGCTGGCGTCTTCGGCCGCATCGCGCAGATGTACTTTCAGCGCTATGGCGACAAATCGGACGCTCTCGCCCGCATCGCCGCCAAGAACCATAAGAACGGCGCGGTCAATCCGCTGGCCCAGATGCAGAAGGACCTGGGCTACGACTTCTGCCGCACCGTCTCCGACAAGAACCCGCTGGTGGCGGGACCGCTGCGCCGGACCGATTGCTCCCTTGTCTCCGATGGCGCCGCGGCGCTGGTGCTCGCGGACGTCGAGACGGCGCTGGCGCTCGAGAAGGCGGTGGTGTTCCGCGCGACCGAGCACGTCAACGATTTCCTGCCGCTCTCCAGGCGCGACATCGTCGCTTTCGAGGGACCGGAGCTCACCTGGAAGCGCGCGCTCTCCAAGGGCGGGGTCGAGCTCGCGGATCTGAGCTTCGCCGAGGTGCACGACTGCTTTACGGTGGCGGAGCTGTTGATTTACGAGGCGATGGGCCTCGCGCCCAAGGGTCAAGGCGCGCGAGCCATCGAGGAGGGCTGGACCGAGAAATCCGGCAAGCTGCCGATCAACCCCTCTGGCGGCCTCAAATCCAAGGGCCATCCGATCGGCGCCACCGGCGTCTCCATGCATGTGCTGGCGGCGATGCAGCTCACGGGGACCGCGGGCGGCATCCAGGTCAAGGACGCCGAACTCGCCGCGGTCTTCAACATGGGCGGTGCCGCGGTCGCGAACTACGTCAGCATCCTGGAGCCGCTTCGCTAGTTGTGATCCGCGTGCGACAGACAACCCGGCCATCCGCTTCACGGCGGCCCCGAAGGGTTCGATCGCAAAACGATCGAACGGGTTGTCCCACACCAACCCTCGTCGCCCGCGTAAGGGAGGAGCAGCGCTTATGAGCGAATTCAGGGCCCTCGTGCTGCGCGAGGCCGATGGCAAGGTGAGCGCAAAGATCGAGCGGCTCGCCGATACCACGCTTCCCGGGGGCGAGGTCACGGTCGACGTCGAGTACTCCACCCTCAATTACAAGGACGGGTTGATCCTCAAGGGTCTCGGTCGGCTTGTGCGAAAATATCCGCACGTGCCCGGAATCGATTTCGCGGGCCGCGTCTCCGTCTCGACCGCGCCCGAGTTCAAGCCCGGCGAGGCCGTGCTGCTCACGGGTTGGCGCGTGGGCGAGGTGCAGTGGGGCGGCTTCGCCGAGAAGGCGCGGGTGAAGGCGAGCCAGCTGGTCCGCCTGCCCCAGGGCCTCACGAGCAAGCACGCCATGGCCGTCGGCACCGCGGGGTTCACGGCGATGCTCGCGGTGATGGCGCTCGAGGAGCACGGGCTCAAGCCCGGGGCCGGCGAAGTGCTGGTGACGGGTGCCGCCGGCGGCGTCGGCAGCGTCGCCGTGGCATTGCTGGCAAAGCTCGGCCATGCCGTGATTGCCTCGACCGGCCGCGTGGAGACGCACGATTACCTCAAGGGGCTGGGTGCGCGGGGGACCATCGATCGCGCGAGCCTGGCCCAGGCGCCCACGCGTCCGCTCGACAGCGAGCGATGGGCCGGCGCCGTCGACGCCGTCGGCAGCACGACGCTCGCGACGGTGCTCACCCAGCTCAAATACAACGCCAGCGTCGCCGCCTGCGGGCTTGCCGGTGGCAACGATCTCCCGACCAGCGTCATTCCCTTCCTGCTGCGCGGTGTCAACCTCCTCGGCATCGATTCCGTCATGTGCCCGAAGCCGCGGCGCGAGGCCGCTTGGGCGCGGATCGTGCGGGATCTGCCGATGGACAAGCTCGAGGCCATGACTTCCGTGGTCCCGCTCGGCGAGCTCCCGGATCTCGCCGGCAAGATCCTGAAAGGCGCCACCCGAGGCCGGGTGGTGGTGGACGTCAGAGCCTAGGCGCTCCGCAGAGCGGCGAGCCGCGTCTCGCGGTAGAGGATGTAGAGACCGCTTGCCATCACGATCCCGGCGCCCACGAGAAAGCCGACGGTCGGGACATCGCCCCAAACGTAGTAGCCGATCACGCTCGCATAGAGCAGGCCAGTGTAGTCGAACGGCGACACCACCGCCGCCGGGGCGAGACGGAACGCCCGGGTGAATGCGAGCTGCGCCACACCACCGAGAACCCCGATCGCCACCAGCAGCAATGCGTCGCCCGGGCTCGGCGTCACCCATAGAAACGGCATCACTGCGGCGCTCACGGTCGTCGTCGTGAGCGTGACATAGAACACGATGCAAGCCGTGGTCTCGGTCTTCGTCAGATCCCGCACGAAGATCTGGCCGAGCGCGTAGAGCATGGTCGCAAACAGCGCGATCCACGACGTGGAGGCGAACAATCCCGAATCCGGCCTGAGCATGACGAGCACGCCGACGAAACCCACCACGACGGCGCTCCATCTCCGAACGCCAACCCTTTCCCCGAGCATCGGCACCGAGAGCGCGGTCACGAAGATCGGCGCCGAGAAGGCGATGCCGAAAACATCCGCCAGCGGCATCATCCGGAAGCAGTAGAAGAACGCGAACATCGAGACGAGCCCGAGCGCAGCCCGGCCAGCTTGGACGAAGGGACGGCGCGTGCGAAGCGCCGCGCGTCCGCCGCTCAGCAGCGCCGGCAACAGCGGCAGGAAGGCGAAGGCCGAGCGGAAGAAGACGATTTCGATGGTCGGATAGGTCCCCGAGAGCCATTTGATGAGCGCATCCATGCAGCTGAAGATCGCGACCGCGACGAGCATGGATGCGATGCCGCTTGGGACCGTGCTGGGGCGGGCGAGTGGGGTATGATCGGTCATGGAAGCAAAGCAGACAGGGGATGACGCGCCGTCGTTTGGTCGTCGCACATCACGCGGGAAGAAGCCCGTCAAATTCGTTACGTGTCGGGGCTTTAACTGCGGCGGTCGCCGGAGGTCGTCCTGGCATCCAGGAGAGAAAATAATTTGTTGATTTTACAATGAGATATGGCATCATTCTCGTGTAACCCATGCGCACTCCACGGCAACATACTGGAGTCCAGGAGCCGCATTGCGGGTGCCACGAGATCATGAGCGCCGGACACGGCAGGGTCGATCGGCGGAGCGTCTTCAAGTGGGTAGGCCGGATCGCGGCGGCTTCGGCGGTCGCGGTGTGGCGGCCCGGAGCCTTTGCGCGCGCCGCGACGGCGAAAGCGCTGCCGACGCGCCGCACGGTGGTGCTCGATCCCGGCCATGGCGGCATCGACCCCGGCGCGATCGGCATCAGCGGCAGCTATGAGAAGGACATCACGCTCTCGACCGCGGAGTTGGCGGCCAGCTTCCTGGAGGCGACGCGGCGCTACAAGGTCGTGCTGACCCGGCGGAACGACGAGTTCATCGCGCTCGACGATCGGGTGGCGCGGGCGCGAGCCGCGCGCGGCGACTTGTTCCTCTCGGTGCATGCCGATGCGATCCCGGATTCGGGCGTCCGCGGCGCTTCCGTGTTTACGCTCTCCGAGCATGCCTCCGACGCCGAGGCCGCGGCGCTCGCACAGCGCGAGAACCGGGCCGATCTGATCGCCGGCATCGATCTCTCGCGCCACACGCCGGAGGTCAGCAGCATCCTGCTCGATCTCGCGCGCCGCCAAACCAACAATCAGTCGATCGTGTTGGCGCGCAAGTTGGTGGCGGAGCTCGGCCGCGACGTCCGGCTCCTCAACAACAGCCATCGCTCGGCCGGCTTCGTGGTGCTGAAGGCGCCCGACATTCCGTCGGCATTGGTGGAACTCGGCTGCCTCTCCAATCGGGAAGAGGAGAAGTCGCTGCGGGTGGCGACCTACCAGAAGAAGCTCGCGAGCAGCATTCTGCGCTCGGTCAACGACTACTTCGATCAGGTGGGTGCGGCCTGAACGGTCAGGCCGGCCGCGGGTAAGCCTCGACCTTCTCCCTGAGCGCCTTCAGACGCCCGAAGGCTTCGACCACCGGACCGAGATGGCTGCGGCGCTCGCGCTCGGCCGGTGCAGCCTCCTGCGTCAGCACGATCTCCATGGCCTTGAGCACGAGCTCCGCGACCTCGATCTGACCCTGCTCGCAGGCTTGATCGAAGGCGGCCAAGAGCTTGTCGCTCAGGCGGCGTGGCTCAGACATCGAGACCTTGGAGGCGCATGACCTTGATATGGTAGCGGCACAGTCCTAACGGAAGGTTCTCGCGAGCTGCCCCAGAACGGGGCAGATCGCATGCCGACCCAATTTCTCTCGAGGGAGCATTCGGCCGTTAACCAATCATTCATTTCTCCGCTGTAGAAGGGTAATGCGGGAGACGTTCGGCACCCCCGTCGTGCGTTTCCCGTAAGTCCTTCGGGCTTTTCCTCCCTGAAACTCCAGGCCGCGCGTTCTCCGCGCGGCCTTTTTTCTTTTGTGGCGCGCGCCCCGAAAGGCGTCGCCTTGCGGCGATCCTTCAAAGCTGACACGATCACCCGTCGGGGGAAATATGAACCGCTGGCAGGTTGTCGGCGTCGTTGTGCCGATCCTCATCTCACTCGCGGCCGCTCTGTTCACCGGGCTCCAATGGCGCGAGGCACACAATCAAATTGCCTTATCGATCAAGCCCGCCGTCGACTTCGACACCGAGGCCGATCCCGATGATCCGCCCGTCGGGATCGCCATCGTCAACGCGGGTCCCGGACCGGCCGTCATCAAGTCGATCTCGTTCTATGTGGACCGCAAGCAGGTAAAGAATGCGGATGAAGCGGCGCAGTTCGGAAAGCTCGATGCGGATCAACTCAGCACGTTCGAATTCGACGAAGGCGACACGCTTGCGGTGGGGGAGAAGGAATGGTTGTTCCGCTATCGCAAGGCGAGCAAACCCGATCAGAAGGAGTCAGAGCGTTACGCCGATTTCGTCGGCGAACACCTGGCCATCGAGGCCGAGTTCTGCTCCGTGCTTGGCGACTGCTGGATCAAATGCTCGACCAGGGGCCGATGCGACTGACCGGCGCCGAACGATCGCGGTTCTCGAGCGCTGTGTCGACGAGTTGAGCTGGTGCTGCCGCGCAGGATTGAACTGCGGACCCCGTCCTTACCAAGGACGTGCTCTACCACTGAGCTACGGCAGCGCCTCTGCTCCGGAAGGTCGAGCCAATACAACGATTGACCGGAGCTTGGCAAGGATCGGCCGCCTGCCTCGGTTCCTCCGCCCCGAGAGGCGCCCTTGACCCAGCCCGGGCGGATCCCCAGGCTCAAGGCGCGATGACGACCATCAAGCCCGGTCCCGCCCTCGGCAAAGCCGGCGCCGGCGCCCGCGAAACGCGCAAACAGCGGCTCGCCGCGGCACTGCGCGAGAACCTGCGCAAGCGCAAGGCGCAGGCGCGCGAGCGCGCGGTCCCCGCCGAGCCGGCCTTGCCCAAATCCAAGCAATTCTAGATGGCGCCCGCTTGAGCCGCCGCGACCCTTCCGTTACAAGGGCCGCCACGCGCCGTTTCCCGATCCCGACGGAGTTCACCCATGCCGATCTTGTCCGACCGCTGGATCCGAGAAATGGCGACCACGCACGGCATGATCGAGCCCTTCGTGGAGCGGCAGACCCGCGAGGGCGTGATCTCCTACGGGCTCTCGTCCTACGGCTACGACGCCCGGGTCGGCCGCGAATTCAAGATCTTCACCAATGTCGACAGCGCCATCGTCGATCCCAAGGCATTCTCGCCGCAGAGCTTCGTCGACCGCGAGACCGACATCTGCATTGTGCCGCCGAACAGCTTCGCCCTCGCGACCACCATCGAGTATTTCCGCGTGCCGCGCGACGTGCTGGTGGTCTGCCTCGGCAAGTCCACCTACGCGCGTTGCGGCATCATCGTCAACGTGACGCCGCTCGAGCCGGAGTGGGAAGGCCATGTCACGATCGAGATCTCCAACACCACGCCGCTGCCGGCGCGCATCTATGCCGGCGAGGGTGTCTGCCAATTCCTGTTTTTCAAGGGCGAGCAGCCCTGCGAGGTCTCCTATGCCGACCGAAAGGGAAAATACATGCGGCAGCGCGGCGTGACGCTTCCCCGACTGTGACGATTTTCGCCATAATCGGGAACTAGGAGTAGACGGCCGGCGAGCCCGGCTCCGGAGCCGAGGCCGGCCGGACCAGAAGGGGATTTTTTCAGAACCATGGACAAGATCCGCATCCGCGGCGGCCGCCCGCTCGAGGGCGAGATTCGCGTCGGCGGGGCCAAGAACGCGGCGCTTCCGTTGATGGCCGCGAGTCTGCTGACCGACGAGACGCTCACGCTCACCAACCTGCCGCGCCTGGTCGACATCGATACCATGGCCCATCTGCTGGTCCAGCACGGCGTCTCCGTGACCCTGAACGGCGCCGAGCATGCTGATGAGGTCGGCCATACCGTGGAACTGCGCGCTCGGCGAATCGCCTGCACCACGGCGCCCTACGACCTCGTGCGCAAGATGCGGGCCTCGGTGCTGGTGCTGGGGCCATTGGTGGCGAGGGCCCACGAGGCACGGGTGTCGCTCCCCGGCGGCTGCGCGATCGGGACCCGGCCGGTGGACCTGCACCTCAAGGGGCTTGAGCGCCTGGGCGCCAACGTGAAGCTGCGCCAAGGCTACATCGAGGCGGCCGCTCCCGAAGGATTGAAGGGCAGCGAAGTCGTATTCCCCATTGTCTCCGTCGGCGCCACCGAGAACCTGCTGATGGCGGCGAGCCTCGCCGAGGGCGAGACCACGCTGGTAAATGCCGCGCGCGAGCCGGAGGTGGTGGACCTCGCGCGTTGCCTCAGCGGAATGGGCGCGGAGATCGAGGGCGCCGGCACCGATCGTATCCGCATTCGCGGCGCCAAGCGCCTTCACGGCGCCACGCACAAGGTGATCCCTGACCGGATCGAGACCGGCACCTACATGATGGCGACCGCGATCACCGGCGGGAAAGTGGAGCTCGTGGGGGCCGAGGGCGAGGCCTTGGCGGCGGTGATCCGGGTGCTGGAAGGCGCCGGCGTCACCGTGGAGCCGACCCCGCGCGGCGTGCTGATCCAGCGCAAGAACGGCCGGATCGGCGGGGTCGACGTGATGACCGAGCCGTTTCCGGGATTCCCGACCGATCTCCAGGCGCAGATGATGGCGCTCATGACCACCGCTGAGGGCGCGGCGATGATCACGGAGACGATCTTCGAGAACCGCTTCATGCACGTGCCGGAGCTCTGCCGCATGGGCGCCAATATCAACGTGCACGGCGCCTCCGCCATGGTGCGCGGGGTTCCCAAGCTCGCGGGCGCGCAGGTGATGGCCACGGATCTCCGCGCGTCGGTGTCGCTGGTGCTGGCCGGGCTCGCCGCCGGAGGGGAGACCCTCGTCAACCGGGTCTACCACCTCGACCGCGGCTATGAGCGCCTAGAGGAGAAGCTCGCGGCCTGCGGCGCGGATATCGAGCGCCTGAGCGATGGCTGAGCAGAGCCATCGGTCCGCCGATGCGCTGAAGCTCCTCGCCCGCGACGAGGAAGACCTTGCGGTTATCTCGGCGATCCTGCAGGACGCCCTGATCCCGGTATCCGAGATGGCCTACCTCCCGGAAGAGCGGCGCTTTGCCTTGGTGGCGAACCGCTTCCGCTGGGAGGCGCCCGGCGACCGTCCACGGGAGAACCTCGAGCGCCGGCTGACCGGTCTCAGCATCGGCGGTGTCACCGCGGTGCGCCGCCGCGGGTTCAGCCCCGGCGACCCCACCCGTATCCTGGCCTTGCTGGCGCTGCGCCGCGTCGCCGGCACGCTCCAGCTCGACTTCGCCGGCGGCGCGTCGATCCAGCTGGAAACCGGCGAGATCCTGTGCCATCTAGACGATCTGAGCGAGCCCTGGCCCACCCGCTGGCAGCCGCGACATCCCCTCTAGCCCCGGATCCCGGGCCAGGCGGGCCGCTCCTCAAAGGCGGCCATTTTTCGTGGAGAAGAGTTCGGTGCGCGGCAACGAGACGCTGATTCTGGCGCTGCCCAAGGGGCGTATCCTCGGCGAGGTGATCGGGCTGATGCGCCGCGCCGGAATCGAGATCGAGCGCGAGTTCGACAACGAGGACTCTCGCCAGCTTCGCTTCTCGACCAACCGCCCCGGGCTCGACGTCGTGCGCGTGCGCAACTTCGATGTAGCGACCTTCGTCGCTTTCGGCGCGGCGCATCTGGGCGTCGCCGGCAACGATGTGCTGATGGAATTCGAATATCCGGAGATCTATGCGCCGCTCGATCTCAAGGTCGGCCACTGCCGGCTCGTGGTCGCCGCGCCGCGGGAGCTCGCCGGGCAAGACGACCCCGCGCGCTGGAGCCGGGTGCGCGTCGCCACCAAGTACCCCGAGATCACGCGGCGGCATTTCGCCGCGCGCGGCGTGCAGGCCGAATGCATCAAGCTCAATGGCGCGATGGAGCTGGCGCCGCAGCTCGGCCTTTGCCGGCGCATCGTCGATCTCGTGCAGACCGGGGCCACCCTGAAGGCGAATGGCCTCGTCGAGATCGAGCGCATCGCCGATATCACGTCGCGCTTGATCGTGAACCGCGCGGCCCTGAAGACTCGTCCGCAGGAGATCTGCGCGTGGGTCGATCGCTTCCGCGAGGCCGCCGATGCCGCGTAGGCTCGACGCGCGCGCACCCGGCTTCGCCGCGGATTTCTCCGCTCTCCTCGAGGGCAAGCGAGAAACCGCTGCCGACGTGGATGAGGCGGTTGCGGCCATCATCGCCGACGTCCGCGCACGCGGCGATGCCGCCCTGATCGAGCTCACTCGGAAATTCGACCGTCTTTCGCTGATGCCCGCCGCTTTGCGGATCTCCGTGGCGGAAATCGACGCTGCCGAGCGGGCTTGCGCCGCCGATGCCCTGGAGGCGCTCGATCTGGCAGCGCGGCGGATCGAGTCCTATCACCGCCGGCTCTTGCCGTCGGACCTCGACTATGTGGACACCGAGGGCGTTCGTCTCGGCGCGCGCTGGCGGCCCCTTGCCGCCGTCGGCATTTACGTGCCGGGCGGGCTTGCGGCTTATCCGTCCTCGGTTCTGATGAACGCTCTGCCCGCGCGCGTCGCGGGCGTCGAGCGCGTCGCGATGGTGGTGCCCGCGCCCGACGGCAAGCTCAACCCGCTCGTCTTGGCGGCGGCGAAGCGGGCGGGCGTGGGCGAGATCTATCGTATTGGCGGCGCTCAGGCGGTGGCGGCACTCGCCTACGGCACCGCCACGGTACGGCCCGTGGACAAGATCGTGGGACCCGGGAATGCCTACGTCGCGGCAGCGAAGCGCCGGGTGTACGGCGTCGTCGGCATCGACATGATCGCCGGCCCCTCGGAGATCCTGGTGGTGGCCGACGCCGGCAACGATGCCGCGTGGATCGCCGCGGATCTTCTCTCGCAATGCGAGCACGACGCCGCGGCGCAGGCGATCCTGATCACCGACGATTCGAAATTCGCCGAAGCGGTGGCTCGGGCGGTGAATGTTCATCTGCGCACCCTGCCGCGCGCCGGGATTGCCGGTGAGAGTTGGGAGCGCCACGGAGCGCTGATCACGGTCGAGGACTGGGGCGAAGCCGTGGAGCTGGTCGACCGCATCGCCCCGGAGCATCTCGAGATCGCGCTCGAGACCGGCGCTGCCGAGGCGGTCGCGGCGCAGGTGCGTCACGCCGGCGCGATCTTCATCGGCCGGCACACGCCGGAGGCCGTCGGGGATTATGTCGGCGGGCCCAACCACGTGCTGCCGACAGCGCGCAGCGCCCGGTTCTCCTCGGGGCTGAGCGCGTACGATTTCCTGAAGCGAACCTCGATCTTGAGCTGCGGACCGGAGGCCTTGCGGGCGATCGGACCTGCCGCCATGACGCTCGCCCATGCGGAGGGCCTCGATGCGCACGCACTCTCGGTTGCGCTCCGGCTCAACCTGCCCGCGCGCTGAGGCCGCCGCCCGGTGAGCAAGCAGCGCATCGTCAAGATCGAGCTCGACGAGCGCAGCGTCGTGCGCCGCAACGCCGACATCGAGCACGAGCGCGCGGTCGCCATCTTCGACCTCTTGGAGGAGAACCGGTTTGCGCCCGCCGCCGGGCACGAGGGCCCGTTTCACTTGCAGATCGGGCTCGAGGAGGGTCGCCTTGTCGTGGAGATCCGCAGTATCAGGGACGACCTGATCGATCGGTTCGCGGTCGCGTTGCAGCCGTTCCGCGGCATCATTCGCGACTATTTCTTGATCTGCGAGAGCTACTACTCGGCGATCCGCACGGCGAGCCCCTCGCGCATCGAGGCGATCGACATCGGGCGGCGCAGCCTGCACAACGAGGGCTCGGAGCTGCTGCGCGAGGAGCTGGCGAGCAAGGTCGACGTCGACCTCGATACGGCGCGGCGGCTGTTCACTCTGTTGTGCGTGCTGCATATCCGGGGCTGAGACCAGCATGCGTCTTCCCGGCAGCGTGCTGTTCGCCTGCAACCACAATGCGATCCGCTCGCCGATGGCTGCGGCCCTGCTGAGGCATCTGCACGGCAGGCGCATCTTCGTCGATTCCGTCGGCGTGCGCGCCCTGCCGATCGACCCGTTCGCCGTCGCCGTGATGGAGGAGTTCGGCGTCGATCTCCGAAATCATGTCCCCAAGAGCTTCGAGGATCTGGAGGATCTCTCGTTCGATCTCGTAATTTCGCTCACGCCGGAAGCGCAGCATAGCGCCGTCGAATTGACGCGCTCCATGGCGTGCGACGTCGAATTCTGGCCTTCGCTCGATCCCTCGGTCGTCGAAGGCAACCGCGCGGAGATTCTGGCGTCTTACCGCGGCGTCCGAGATCGCCTCTGGGTGCGCGTGCAGGAGCGGTTTCCGGCGCACCCTCAGGTGCAGATATGAGGCCTATGAGGGGCGGCGGCGCAGCTGCGTTCGTTCTCGCCTCCGCCTCGCCGCGCCGGCGCGAACTTCTGGCTCAGGTCGCGCTTTCGCCCGATGTCGTCGATCCCGCCGATATCGATGAAACGCCGCTGCCCCGCGAGCTGCCTCGGCGCCACGCGCTGCGCCTCGCGGAGGCCAAGGCACGCGCCGGGGCGCTGCGGCATCCCGGCGCCTTCGTCCTCGCCGCCGACACTGTCGTCGCGTGCGGCCGGCGTATTCTCCCGCAGGCCCGCGACATCCAGACCGCACGGCGCTGCCTCTTGCTGCTCTCGGGACGACGTCACCGGGTCTTCGGCGGGATCGCCGTGATCGGCCCGGACGGCGTGCTCACGGTCCGGTGCGTGGAGTCCGTCGTCACGTTCCGGCGGCTCGAGCGCGCAGAGCTCGACGATTACCTCGCCTCGCACGACTGGGAGCGCAAGGCCGGCGGATACGCGATCCAGGGCCTGGCCGCGCGCTTCGTCCGATTTATCAGCGGATCCTACTCGAACGTCGTTGGTTTGCCGCTCTTCGAGACGGTGGCGCTGCTCGCGGGCCGGGGATATGAGCCCGCGCGTCGCATTGCACCGCCGTCCTGATGCGCCGGCTCTTCATCGAGGCATCGCCAGGCGAGCTCCGGGGCGCCGTCGCCGATGGGGACGCGCTCGCCGATTTCCGGCTGGTCCGGACTGTCGGCCGCAGCGGGGTCGGCGACGTGTATCTGGGCCGCGTGGTGCGGCTGCTGCCCGCGCTGCGGGCGGCGCTCGTCGATATCGGAGAGGAGCGCCCGGCGTTCCTGAGCGCCGACGACGCGGCGCCGCGCCATGGTCTCGCCGACAGCACCGAAGGCGCCACAGTGGTGGCGCAGGTTAAGCGCGACGCGCGGGCCGACAAGGCGGCGGCGGTGACGCTGCGGTTGCGGTTGCCAGGCCGCTTGCTGGAGTGGACGCCGGCGCGCCCAGGCGTGGTCGCGGAGGATATCGAGCGCCGAGCCCGCGAGAGCATGGCGGCGCTCGTTGCCGGCTTGCTGCAGCCCGGCGAGGGCGTGCGGCTGCTGGCAACGGCAACCGACGCCGCGCCCGAGGTCCTGGCTGCCGAGATCGGTGCCATGCGGGCGCGCTGGGCCGCAATCGAGGAGCGGCGCGCACGGGCGACGCCGCCGGCCTGCCTCGAGACCGTGCCCGCCGCGTCGAGCCTGCTGGAGGCGCTCGTCGACGAGAGCGTGGACGAGATCCTCATCGACGATCCGACGGTGCTCCGGGAGACCCGCGCCTGGCTCTCGCGCGAGCGCCCCACCCTTGCCGAGCGGGTTTCCTTGCAGCGCGGTCCAGCCGCGCCGTTCGAGGCCGCGGGATTGGCCGAGGCCGTCCAGGGTCTGCTGGAGCTCCGCGTCGCGGTCCCGGGCGGCGGCGCGCTCACGATCGAGCCGACCGCTGCCGCGACGCTGATCGACGTGGACAGCGGCTCTCTCGGAGGCGAGCCGAGCGGCGGCGAGGATGCGCTCTTGGCCGTGAATCTTTCCGCGGCCTCGGCGATCGCGCGGCAGATTCGCCTGCGCGGGCTCGCGGGCGCGCTGGTGATCGATTTCATCGCGCTGCGCCGGCGCGATCAGCGCGAGCGGCTGCTCGAGGCGTTTCGGGCTGCGCTCGAGGCCGAGGTTCCCGACGCGCAACTCCTCGGTTGGACCCGGCTCGGCCATGTCGAGCTGACGCGGCCGCGGCGCCAGGCGCCGCTCCACGAGATCGTTTTCGAGCGCACGTCCCACGGTGGATACGCCAAGACGGCGCTCACCGTCGGCCTGGAGGCGCTTGCGGCGGTGGCGCGGCGCGTGGCTGCGGCACCCGCCCGCGCGCCCGAGCTCCGCGTCCACCCGGAAGTTGCGGCGATCCTGGCGGCAGAGGCGGCGCCGGCCGTGCAGGCCTTGGAGACCCGCCTGGGGCGGAAGCTTGCCGTCGTTGCCGAGCCCGGCCGTCCGCGCGATGCCTTCGACATTGGCGATCGCTGACCCTATCTAAGAGCCATGAGCGACGTCCCGAACCCACCACGTGCCAAGCCATGCTCGATTTGCGGCAAGCCCGCGAGCCCTCGCCACAAGCCCTTCTGCTCCCAGCGCTGCGCCACGATCGATCTGGCGCGCTGGATCACCGGCACCTACCGCGTTCCCACCGACGAAACCCCGGAGGACGCGCCCCAACGGGGCGAGGAGGAGGGCGAGGAGGGCTGAGCGGCGGAGCTCCCGGAATTGATCCGCGGCGGGGCTTCCGCCAGAATGTTTTCAAGCGATCAGCAAGGCCGGGAGTGCTCGCATAGCCCAAAGTTCCGGAGAGGCGACGGCGTCCCGCATTTCCGTGCGGGGCGCGGCCAAGCGCTACGACGCGCTCGAGGTGTTCCGCGATATCAATCTCGAGATCGGCCAGCGGGAGATCGTGGCACTCGTGGGGCCGTCGGGCTGCGGCAAGACCACGCTCCTGCGCTGCGTCGACGGGCTCATTCCCCTGAGCGGCGGCGCGATCGCGATCGATGGCGCTCCCGTCAGCGAGCCTCGCGCGGGCGTCGCCATGGTGTTCCAGCATTTCGGCCTGTTTCCCTGGAAGACGGTCTACGACAATGTCGCTTACGGGTTGCGCATGGCCGGTGCGCCGCGGCGTGAGATCGCCAGCCGTGTGCCCCAATTCATCAACCTCGTCGGCCTCACCGGCTTCGAGAAGGCGTTTCCTTATCAGATGTCGGGCGGCATGCAGCAGCGCTGCGGCCTGGCGCGCGCGCTCGCCATCGAGCCGCGCGTGCTGCTGATGGACGAGCCCTTCGCCGCGGTCGACGCCCAGACGCGCGAGA
>DATNIT010000110.1:0-15619 GCA_035604335.1 Allostellaceae bacterium
GCACTGCGCGGAGTATTGCAACACGCTCGGCTGGTTCTACGACACGTTCGACCATCCACAGCGACTGAAGCTTCTCTACGTCGCGGCGGCCTACGTCAACCAGGCCGCTTGGCACCAGGCGAACACCGGCGATCTGCGGCCGCGAGAGCGTGGCCTCCCGGCCGGCGCCGACCAAAGGTCCGCGGACAACCTGCTCGATTGCACCGAGGCGGCGGTCCTCGCCCTCGATGGGCCCGAGAGCGTCGCCTGGTCGATGGCGTTCCTCGATCGAGACGGCGATCGCCGGCGCCTGGCCCGGCGCCTGGCGCGGGTAGCGAGCAGCATCGGCAACGATCCCCACAATCAGGAGATCGCGCTTTGCTTGATCGAGGATTACGGCAAGAGCGCGTCGCCGCGTCGCGACCGATTACTGCTCGCTGCCGCTCAGCACACCGCGCGCCACCGCAAGTACGGAGACTTTCTGGATACCCGCCGGCGTTTCGATGCCGCGATGGGAGCCGCTTAGTTCAATATAACAACGGCCGGAGGTTTCCCTCCGGCCGTTGCCAGGTTCGCGTAACGCTTCGACTGCTTAGATCACGATCTCCACGCGGCGGTTGCGCGGCTCGCGCACGCCATCCGGCGTCGGCACCGCGGGGTTCTCCTTGCCGCGCCAGGCCTCGGCGATGGCGCCGTCAGGCACGCCCGCCTTGCCCAGCGCCGCGCGCACCGTGTCCGCGCGCCGCTTGGAGAGGCCGAGGTTGTACTGCTGCGTGCCCGCCAGGTCCGTGTAGCCCGTCACCGCGATCCGCGCCGAGCCCGTCGCCTTGTAGGCCGCAGCCGCGTCCTGCACGACCTTGGCACCTTCAGGCGTCAGGTTCGACTTGTCGAACTCGAAGTACACGACGAACTGCTTCGGCGGCGCCGGCGGCGGAGCCGCTGGCGGAGGCGGCGGAGGCGCGGCAGCCACAGGCGGCGGCGGAGGCGGCGGAGGCGTGAAGTGATACGAGATGCCCGCCATCACGTTGTGCGTGTGGTACTGCGTCGAACTGGCCGGCGCCCCGAAGAAGCTGAACTTCGGATCCAGCGTCGCGAAGTAGCGATAGTCGGCGTGGACGTCCCAATTGGGCGTGAAGTTGTAGCGGACGCCCGCGATGGCCTGATAGGCGAACTCCCACTTGCTGCCGCTCGTGGTGATGCTCGGGGCGGCGGTGAACGCCAATTTGTCGAGGGAAACCCGTGCCGCGCCGATACCGCCGCCGAGGTACGGCGTGAACGACGAGCTGTTCAGGAAGTCGTAGAAGCCGTTCGCCATGAACGCCAAGCTGTTGACGTCACCAGTCGCGGGGAATGTGACGGTCGGAGGAAAAGTGACGTCAATGGCGTTCACATGGTTGCTGCGGTAGGCGACCTCGCCCTCGACCCGGAACTGCGGGATGAACAGGCCGGCATAGCCGACCTGACCGTTCACCGCCCAGCCAGTCTCCATATGCGCCTTGAAGATCGGGTCCACGCAGAAAAGCCTGCTCTGCGAGGTGGCCTGGATGCTGGCAATGTTGGTGCTGTTAATCGGTCTGAAGCAGGAGACATCCGTGGTCGGATCCTCCATGAACACCGCGCCGCCGCCTGCGCCGACATACCATTCCGCATTCGCGGTCGAGGCCAGTCCAAGCGCCATCGCTCCTACTGCAAGTGCGGCTAGCGTTTTCATGCTTTTCCCCTGAACGACCGTTATCTTGTCGGCCCCTTTCCGGGCCGGCCTGCATTTGTAGCATCAACCCGCAGCGTCGCGCCGCTGCGGCAATTGGATCAAGCCCAAGAATCTTGAGGCCCGTGGCATATTTACCACATCGACCCAATGCGACCCATCAAGACCTCGGTAATCCTCCGGCTCTCGCTACAAGGTGAGCAAGATCAATGACATGAGATGCCGCCTGCGCCCATTCCGGCTGATGCGAGATCGCAACGATCGTCATGGGCCCCAAGCGCCCCAGGAGGTTGCGGCAGACGGCGGCAGCGGTTGCGGCATCGAGCCCGGTTGTCGCCTCATCGAGGATCAGGAGCCAGGGATCGTGAACGAGCGCCCGCGCCAGCGCCAGCCTCTGACGCTGGCCGCCGGAAAGTTTCGCCCCTCGCTCGCCCACGGGCGTCGCGAGCCCCTCCGGCAGGGTCGAGACGAACTCCCAGGCACAGGCGGTACGCAGTGCCGCCTCGACTCGATCAGGGCTGATTTCGGCGGCATGCAGTCGGACGTTCTCCAGGACGGACTGGTTGACCAGGACTCCTTCTTGCGGGACGTATCCGATGCGCCGGCGCCACGCTGCGAGATCGAGCTCGGCGAGCGGCGTGCCGTCGATCCTGATCTCACCCACGTCGGGCATGTAGAGCCCGCAGATAAGGTCGACCATGCTGGTTTTGCCGATCCCGGATGCCCCGGTAATGACCGTGAGCTTTCCCGCGGGGATCGTGAGCGTCACGTCTTGAAGCACGAAGGTTGAGCCCAGACGCAGGCTCACCCCCGCGACATCGATAGTGGCGTTCAGCGTCGGCTCGATACGGCCGACATGGGTCTCCCGCGACTCTTGGGCGCGCTCGATCGCGTCGACGACGAACGCCAGGGTATTTCCGGTGCTCACCGCCAGGACATAGCCCCGCTGCATCGCGGCGATCCGCGAGGAAACCCGATAAAGCAGGAAGCCAATGGCGGCGAGCGCGTCGATCGGCACGGCAAACCAGAGCGCCGCTACCATCAAGACGGCGGCGATGCCGACCACGATGATCGGCTCTTGCAGGATCAGCGCAGTCTGCTGCGCCTCGACCAGACGCCGCATCGATCGCCCGAGGTCCTCGGCCTCCTCCGCCAGCATCGGCCGCAGCAGGGACTCGCGCCCTGAGGCCTTGAGGGGTTTCATCCAGCCAACGCTCTCCACCAGGCGGTTGGTCAACGACCACAGGAGCGCCGTCTTCCGGCGGCCGGTCACGCGCGAGAAGCGCGCGAGGCCGCTGAGCGCCGCCACGACAAGCAACCCGATCGCCACCGCCGCCAGGGTCAACTGCCACGACACGATGAGCGCGAAGCCGAGGAACACGATGACCTGCAGCGTGTCCGCGAGAAAACGCGCGACGTGCAGGAACGTCTCCGCGGCACGCTCTGCCTCGCTGCCGATTGCGCTCGCAAGGCGCCCGACCGGCTGCTCGACGAAATAACCCCAGCGGGCCGATATCAGGGCATCGATGAGGGACACGCGAAACCGATGCGCGATGCCCACGACGACCCCGGCCACGTGCCGCATGACGAGGAGCAGCAAGGCGGCCTTCAGCAGGATCGCGACGACGAGCAGGATCAGCAGCATGCCGATCGTCGCGGGAATCCCCAGCGACGTCATGGCATCCAGGACGGCCCGGCTCGCGGCCGACCGCTGCCCCGCATCCACGTTGAGTGCAATGAAAAGCGGAAGCAGCAGCGTCAGACCTACGCCCTCGGCAAAGCCGGCGACCAGCAGCAGCAACGGCAAGACCAAACCCCACGCCGCGCCCTGCCCCCGGTAGACCTCCCACATCTTCGCGAGCAGGTTGCGGTTCCGCCCCTCCGAAGCCGTCGCGGTCGCTCCTGAGGCGACCGGACTGCCCCCTGCTCCCGTCATCGGTCCGCGCGTGATCTGCGTTTCCGCCATCTCCGGGTCTTAGCATCGGGACCCCGCATGCGAAAGCGCGGACTCCCGCCGTGCCCGGGCTCGGAGCGCTTCCCGGAGCGCGAGCCGCTTGGCAGAGCGCGCCGCTTCAGCCACGCTATGCTGCGGGAATTGCAAATCGAATTGCGGAGACGTGTTGGGCGCGGTGCCATGTCAGACCTGAAACGAGGCGTGATCGCCGCCGTGCGCGGTATCGCGTCGCTCTGGCTGGCTGCGCCCTCTGCCTGGCTCATCGCGGCAGCGATCAGCGTCAGCATCGCTCTCCGCCTGGTCCCGCTCTACCTGCCCGTCGCAGGCGCCTGGGCAACCCAATTCATCCATGACAAGGTCGCCGCCGATCTCGCGCATGGCGCCGATGGTCGCGCGTTGGGACACGATGAGCTCGAGTCGGCCGTCGTCCGATGGATGGCGCAGAATGCCGAGACCGTCGCGTCCTTGCGACGGCAAGCCGAGCGGCGATTCCGAGACGCGCTCACCTTCGAGGGCGAGGACGGGCGCCGGCACGTCTACCTCGGAGGCAACGACGGCTATTACTGGCTACAGCTCGCCCGGACCGAGCTTGCGCGCGGCAGCGTTTGCGACCGCAGGGACGGCAGCGTCTGCATCGACGCTCTCGGCAACGCACCGATCGGGCAAGAGGTCGAATATACGGACTCACCGCACGTCCATGCGATTGCCGCGCTCCACCGCGTCATAACCTGGCTCATCCCCGGCTTTCCGCTCAGCAGCACCTCCTATCTTGTGCCCTTGCTCCTGTCGGCGGCCATGGTGATTCCTGCGTTCCTGCTGGCGCGGCGGCTCTCGAATCGCTTCGGAGGATTGATCGCGGCGCTGGCGCTCTCGCTCAACTCGGTCGTGTTCTTTCGGACCGTCGATTCCGATGATGACATATGGGAAGTGGCGCTGCCCGTCCTGGCGACGAGCCTCCTCGGCGCCGCCTTCGCACGGGAGCGATGGATCGCGCGCGTAGCGCTCGCGGGCCTGGCAGGCGCCTCTTTGGCGGTGCTGGCGGCGGCATGGAAGGGATGGCCGCTCTTCGGCCTGTCGACGCTCGCCGGACTCGTGGGGGTCGCAGCCTGGGGCACGATCGATTCCCTCGTGGCTCGCGTTCGACGGCGTCCGCAATCCTGGGCGCTGCCCGCAAGCGCGGCCGCCACGATGCTCTCGGCCTTGGCGGGCTTCGCGATCACAGGGGTGCTGCTCGGAGTTCAGCTCGACCTCGGCCTGATCACGGGTGGGATTTCCGGCGTCATCGGCTCGGGACCCCGGGCGCTTGGGCCTGTCGACACGGCGCCGATGCCCGATGTGTTTCGCACGGTGGCGGAGCTGGTGACATCCGATGCCGAGAGCATCGCCGGGTCGCTGGGTCCGTTCACGCTGGGTCTGGGGCTCCTGGGATTTACGCTCCCCTTCTACACACCCGCTCCGCGTCGGATCTGGCCCGCTGCGGCGCTCGGTCTTGCTCTGGTCGCAGCGGCTGCCTTCCTTGCCCACTCCGGCGCCGGGCGTAGCTTGACCATCGGGATGGTGCTCGCCCTCGCGCTCGGCGCGGCCCTCGCGGGCTGGCTTGGCAACGCCCCGATCCCTGCACCCGCCGCCGCGGCCGGCATCCTCGGCCTAGCATGGCTCGGCGCTACGCTCTGGATGAGCTTCGACGGTTATCGGTTCATCCTGCTTGTCGCCGTGCCGGTTTCGATCGCCGCCGGGGTGAGCGTGGGGCGGCTAAGCGCGGCGGCCTTGACGACGCGGCTCGGGCGATCGCCATACCGCATTGCCGGCGTCGTCGCGGCGGGAGGGCTCTCGGCTGCGGTCATCGGGCCCGTCGCCAATAACGGCATCCGCGAGGCCTATTGGTACAATCCACTGGTGACGTCGGCATGGGCCGGTGCGTTTGCTACCGTTCGCCGGGATTCCGACCGCAACGCCATTGTCGATACCTGGTGGGATTACGGCCATTGGGCCAAGTATTTCACTGAGCGCGGTGTCGTCCTCGACGGTGCCTCGCTGCAAAATCGAAACGTGCATTGGATGGCGCGCGCCTTGGCCGCGTCGACCGATGGCGAAAGCCTCGGTCTACTCCGGATGATGAACTGCGGCGCCGTGGTCGATCCAACGTCGGGCGCATCGGCGCGTCCTTACGAGATGCTTCGCCGATGGGGCCTCGATCCCGCCGCCGCCTGGCAGACGGTGATGGCGCTCACGCGCATTTCGCCAGCCCGCTCGGCGGCCTTCCTGCGTGACGCCGGCCTCGATGACCCGCGCGCCGCCGCGCTCCTGAAGACCACGGGATGTACGCCTCCTCAAGGCTTTCTCGTGATCTCCACGATGGATCTCAACCTGAAGGGCTGGCTCCTCTCGGGCTTTTGGGACCCGGGCCGCGCCTACGCCGTCGAGCTTGCGCGCCGTCGCTATGCCCCGGATGCGGCGGCGGAAATTCTGGAGCAACGCCTCGGTCTCACGGCAAGCGAGGCTCGCGGTCTCTACGCCGGCGCAGCGACCGTACACAACGAGGCGGAGCGCGCGGCGTTCGTCGCACCCGACGCCGAGGCCTGGTCGGCCGATTGGCAGTCCTGCGCCTCTTCGGCGGACGGCCTACACTGCACGCTCGATCTCACGGAGTTGACGACCGGGGTCCATCTTCAGGACGTAATCGTCGATGTCGAGCATCCCGAGCGCACGCGAGTCCACGTCTTGAAACGGGCGATGGGCGCGCCCATCGAGGGAACGCCGGCCCTGGTTGAGCTGGCCGAGCCCGATCACCTACGCGACGTGGCACCGCCGGGCGCGACGATCGATCTCGCGGTCCTCGTGGACCCAGAGGGGCGACGCGTCTTCGTGAGCCGGCCCGGCGTCGTTCGGTCCACCTTGGCGCGTTTGGCGCTGCTGGACGGCCGATACAGCCCCCAGTTTCAAAAAGTCTTCGATCAACTCGACATCAACCGGCAGCGGGTCACGGCTTGGCGGATCGTGTGGGGACAGCCTTGACGGCACCCACGGCTTCGCGCCTCCCACGGACGGCCAGCAGCCGATCGCACGCGGCCAGGATCGCCGCCGTCGCGCCCGGCCGCGCGGCTGTCCGCATCCGCATCGCGGCCTGCGTCCAGGCTTCCGCGTCGCCGAGGATGCCCGCCACGCTCTCGACGATCGCCGCCTCCTCCCACTCCGCCTCGCGCACCCAGGTCGCGCCGGTGCGGCTCGCGAACGCTCTCGCATTGACGACCTGATGATCGTCTGCCACGACGGAGATCGGCACGATGAGCGACGGCAGGCCCAGCGCCGCGATCTCCGCAAGCGTGCCCGCCCCGGCGGCGCAGATCATGAAATCCGCGCGCGCGTAAGCCTGCGCCATGTCGGCGGTGAACCCCTCGACCGTGGCCCGTACCGCCGCGTCATGATACGCGCGCGCGACCGGGTCCGGCGGCTCGAGGCCGGTCTGGTGCAGCACCTCGACGCCGATACCTTGGCGCAGGAGGTGGGCGAGCAGCGGTGGCACCATGCGATTGAGGAAGGCGCTGCCCCGCGATCCGCCGGTGACGATAACCCGAGCGTCCCGACCCGCGGGCGCCGCGCGCGCTTGGCCCGCCAACTCCGCGATCTCCGAGCGCAGCGGATAGCCCACGATGATGGATTCCCGCCACCCGCGAAAATCCGCGGTCTCGGCAAAACCGAGCAGCCGAAGATCCATCCATCGCTGCACCATCCGATTTGCGAGGCCGGGGATGACATTGGCCTCGAGGATCGCGGTCGCGATCCCGAGCGTGCGCGCGGCCAGCATCGGGCCCGCCGTGATGTAGCCGCCGAAGCCCAGCGCGAGATCCACGCGCTCGCGGGCGAGCAGCCGGCGTGCCTCGGCAAATCCCCGCAGGAAAGCGCCGTAGGATCGAAGCCGGCCGAGCCTGGTGGCCACCCCGAACAGCGGCGAGCCTTCGATCACATGGCAGGTGTATCCCCGCTTGGCGATCAGCGATGCCTCGAGACTGTCGCGGCCACCGATGAACAGAAGCTCGGTGCGGGGATCGTGCGCGCGATAGGCCTCGGCGACCGCCAGCATCGGGAAGACGTGCCCCGCGGTGTAACCCCCAATCAATGCAATGCGAGGCATCGCTCTCCCTTGGGGAGCACGGCGCTCGGCTCCTCTCCACGCTTATATCGCGCGCCATGGATGCATTGAAGCGCCAGCGCGTGTTGGTGCTGGTTCAGGGCGAGCTCGCCCAGAGCCCCCGCATGCTCAACCACGCGCGGGAGCTGGCGGCGGCCGGCGCCGAGGTGCATCTGATGGGATTCACCGGCGTCCCGCTGCCACCGGAATTCGCGCAGAGCCGAGCCTTCGTGGTGCACGCGATCTCGCGCCTTGGCGCGGCACGGTGGCGCCGCCTGCCGCGGCCTCTGTTCATCCCGGCGGCCGCGCTGCGCTCCCTCTGGCTGCTCCTTCGGATCGGGTGGCTCCTGCTGTACTCCCTGCCGCGCCCTCACGCGATCCTGGTGCAAAACCCGCCAGCGCTGCCCGCGGCCGCCCTCGCGGCGGTGGCGGCCCGGGTCCGCCGAGCCATCCTGATCGTGGATTGGCACAATCTGACCGCCGCCATGCTCGCATTGCGCATCGGCTCGGATCATCCGCTGGTTCGCATGATTGAGCGCTTCGAGCGCTGGTTGGCCCGTCGCGCGCGGGTGAATCTCTGCGTCTCCGAGGCTCTGCGCCAGCGTGTGCAGCCGAGCGCCAGACGCGGCACTTGTCTGGTCTTGCACGATCGCCCGCTGCGGCGACCGGCGCCCGTCTCCGACGCCGAGCGAGTCCGGATCCTGCGCCGCGTATCGGAGGCGGTGGGCATGAAGACCGGGTTTGCCGAGCATCCGGCGCCGGTCGTGATGGTGAGCTCGACCAGCTGGAGCGCGGACGAGGATATGGCCATGCTGCTGGACGCGCTGTCCGCGCTGGTCGGGTCAAAAGCCGAGCAGCGCTCCGCGATCCTCCCTCCCCTCGCCGTGATCGTGACCGGCCTCGGCCCGGGGCGCGCCGAGTTCGAGGTCCGCGCGCGACACCTCGTGTGTCCCGGACTCCGCATCGCCACCGGTTGGCTCGCGGACGATCTCTATCGCGATCTCCTGCGCGCGGCCCAGCTCGGACTCTCGATGCACCGCTCGGCCTCCGGGCTCGATCTTCCCATGAAGATCGTCGATATGATCGAGGCCGGCCTGCCGGTGCTCGCTTACGATTACGCGCCCTGCCTCGGCGAGCTGCTTCCGCGCGAGCGCGCGGCGGGATTATTCACGACGCCGGCGGAGCTTGCCGAGGGCCTGAGCACGCTCCTGCAGGACTATCCGGACCTGGCACGGCTCACCCGGATCCGGGCAGCCATGCCGGATCTGGCCTCGCCCGGCTGGACCGAGGAATGGCGGCGCGTGGCGGCCCCGATCTTCGCCGATCGGACATCGCCGAGCTGGCCATCGCCATGAGGCGCGCCCTCGTCATCGATCCCGGTCTCAACAATCCCGGCGGCGGCACCTGCGTCGCCGCCTATGTGCTTCGGGCCTTGCGCGACGACTTTGAGGTGACCCTGCTCACCTGGAATCCCGTCGATTTCGCGCCCATGAACGCGGCCTTCGGGACAGATCTCAAGAGCGGAGATTTTCGCTTCTTGCGCGTCCCCGATTGGTGGCGGCGAGCGCAAAAAATAACCCATCTCCCGCTCGCGCTACTGCGCGGAAGCCTGCTGCAGAGAGAGGCCCGCGAGCTGCTGCAACGCGAGCGCTTCGATCTCGTCGTCAGCACGACGAACGAGATCGATGTCGGCGTGCGCGCGATTCAGTATGTGCACTACCCCTGGCAGTTCTTTCCTCGACCCGACGCGGACTATCGTTGGTACCACCACGCGTCCGTCGTAAAGCTTTACCGGAGATTGGCGAGCCGGATCAGCGGAAGCACAAACCAAGGAATCGCCCGCAATCGGACCCTCGTCAATTCGGCGTGGACGGGCCGGCGCTTCGAGCAATGGTATGGCGTGGCGCCACGGGTGCTTTATCCGCCCGTGCCGATCGATCGCGAGCCCATACCCTGGGCGGAGAGAATCGACACCTTCGCCTGCGTCGGGCGCATCGCGCCGGAGAAAAACATCTTGGGGGTGATCGACATCCTCTCCGAGGTGCGCCGGCGCGGCCACATGGTCTCGTTGCTCATCTGCGGCCAGCGGCAGTGGCCCGCCTACGAGCGCAGAATCCTGGCAGCCGCAGCGGCGCATCCGGACTGGCTCTCGCTCTCGCTCGATGTGCCCCGGCACGAGCTGATCGAACGTATCGCGCGTTGCCGATACGGCATCCACGGCATGGTCGGCGAGCACTTCGGCATTGCCGTGGCCGAGATGATGCGTCTGGGATGCGTCTGCTTCGCGCCCGCGGACGGCGGCCCCGCCGAGATACTCGGCGGCGACCCGGCGTTGCTTTATGACTCGCGTCAGGACGCCGTCGAGAAGATTTGCCGCCTACTGGGAGAGCCGGACGCCCTCGCCCTGGCCCGGGAGCGCTTGCAGGCTCGCGCGGCGCTGTTCTCGGCGGAGCGCTTCACGGCCGAATTTCGGGAGATCTGCTCGGAGTTCCTCGCCTCGCCGCCCGAGCGTACTAAGCCCGGGTCTCTACCTTAGGGACGGATCGCCAGTCTCCAGGCGTCTCCCGGCCGCGGCGACCGAGAGCCATCATGAGCACGCCGGTGATGACCGCGCCGGCGAGAAGCGCGGGCACGGGCAGCCAGATTGCCGCCACCGCTGCCGCAGCGAGCGCAACGCTTCCGGCAAGAACCAATCCCACCACGGCCGCATGATTGCCGTCGCGCGCGAGAGCGCGCTGGAAGAAATGCGTCTTGTGGGCACGCCAGAACGGCTCGCCGCGGACAATCCGGCGGACCAATGTCCACGTGGCGTCGCTGAGGTAATAAAGCGTGAGCAGCAGCGCTGGCGCCCAATAACCGTGCCCGGCCAGCTCCAGGAGCAGCCAGCCCGCGACGAAGCCCAGCGGCACGCTGCCGACGTCGCCCAGGAACACGCGCGCGGGATACCAGTTCCACGGCAGGAAGCCGGCCGCCACCGCCGCGAGCGTGACGCCCAACAGGAGATAGCCCTCCGGCCCGAAACCCGTGAAGGCGCCGATTGCCGCGACGCCAAGACCGATCACCACGCACTCGACCCCCGTCATCCCGTCGGCGCCATCCATGAAATTGAACAGATTGACGAACCAGACCCAGGCCACGCCGGTCACGACCTGGTCGAGCCAAGCCGGCAGGAGGCCCTGGAAGAGCAGGCCGCGGCCCGGCCAGCCCAACAGCGCCACGACGACCGCCGCGATTTGGACGACGAGCCTGAGCGTTACCGACATGTCCTTGAGATCGTTGCGCCAGGAAACGGCGGCCAGCACAAAGGCGAGCCCTGATATTCCGAGGATGCCGCGGGGCACGAAACCCACGAGCGCGAGCGCGACCCAGATCACCAGCAGAACGCCAACGACCGCGGCGCCAGCGCCTTTCGGAACCGGGCGCTCGTGCGAGGAACGCTCGCCGGGGTGGTCGACGATGCCGCGCCGCGCGAGCCAGCGGGTGATCGCCCAGGTTCCCGCCCAGCTCCCGATCCAGGCCAGTGCAGAGACGATAAAAATCGCGGTCACGAAGCGCTATCCCCTTGGATTTCCCTGCCCCGACGGCCAGGCATTGCCTCGGAGCGCGCTTGCGGCGCTTTGATACACCAGCGGAAGGCGCAGCGTCGAATCCCGCCGCCGGCTCATCGGCTCAGCACCAGAACATTGCCCAGCAGGATCACGGCGGCACCGAGGAGGACACGCGTGTCCAGCGCGAGCCCCTCGAACAGCGCGGACAGCCCCAGGGCGATCACAGGCACCAGCGCCAGCGTATAGGAAGTGCGCGCCGGCCCGATGCGGCGCACCAGGTCGAAGTACAGCAGAAACGCCGCGCAGGACGCGAAGACCACGAGATAGGCGAAGCTCGCGACGTACCGCGGCGACGTATCGACGGCGAGCGGCAGGCCGGCCGCCATCGACCAGGCGAAGGCGAATGCAGCGCCGACAAGCGCGCGCCATGATCGCCGCGAACAGCGACGACATCGAGAGGATCAGAGCCGCCAATCCGCTCGGGATCAGCCGGCTCGCCTGATAGAAGCCGATGACGGCCACGCCGAAGAACGAGACGCCCCGCAGCGCGGTCCACCGGGCGTCTGCGCGGCCGAGGCGGAGACGCGTGCCGCCGACGTATCCCGCGAGCAGGAGGATGCCGCCCACCAGCGTCATGCGATAGGCGACCGAGACCGGCGCGGGGACGACGCCGGCCTGCAGCGCGGTCATGAGCGCACCGCCACCCCAGAGCAGCGCCGTCAGCAGGAAGCGGACCGCGATCACCGGCGCTCCCCGATCAGCCCGCCGGTTTGGGGCGCCGCAGCAGCGCAACGCCGGCGATCACCAGGGCGCATCCGACGAGTTGCTGTCCCGTGGGGTAGCTCCCGAAGGCCGCGGCGACCACGATGCCGAACAGCGGGATCAGATTGAGGTAGAGCGACGTCACGATGATCCCGATCCGCGACACCCCGTAATTCCAGAGCACGCCGCCCAGCAGAGTGACCGCGCAGATGATCCAGGCCAGCAGCGCCAGTGTCGGCGTCGAGGGCGCCGAGGGCGGTGGCGCGGCGACGCCGGCGGCAAGCAACGCCCCGTAGATCGGCGTCAGCACGAGGGCGGCGCCGAAGTAGCTCACGGCGGTGACGCGACGCTGGCCCCAGGAGCCCAGCCATTGCTGCGCCTTGAGCGAATACCAAGTCCAAGAGAGCGAGGCGAGCACCAGCAGCCACTCGCCGCCGCGCACGCTCGCCCGCGCGTCGGGCGCGACAGTCCCGAGCGCCGCGATGACGGCACCCGCCGTAGACAGACAGAAGGCGCCGAACGCGCCCCGCGGCAGAGGCTGGCGGAAGGCGAGCGCCGCGTAGATAGCCGCAATCGCCGGTGAAGCGCCGGAGACGATGATGGCGGAAACCGGATTCGAGAGCGCGACGCCCACCGTGTAGAGCAGAGAAAAGGCGGCGATCCCCGCGCCGAGGCCCAAGGCTCGCGGCCACGGTATCGTGCGCAGCCACGAGACTCCGTCGAGCCCGATGGAAATCACCAGCAGCACACCGGCGGCGGCCGCGACACGCAGGGCCGAGAGGGTCCAAGCGTCGAACTCTTGCAGCACGATCTTGGCCGCGGGCACCAGCGTGCCCCACGCGAACATGGTGACGACCGTTCCGGCATGGGCGGCGAGATTGGCCGGACGCGTCACGGGACGCTCGGCGATTGGTTGATCCATCGCCGAGGATCATAGCCGCTATCGGGAATCTCCACTGTTGCGTCCTTCGACGCGCTCCCTTCGGTCGCTTGCTCAGGATGAGGGCCATGGGAAGACAACGCGCCTCATCCTGAGCAAGCGAAGCGCGTCGAAGGACGAACACTGCCGAGAGATGACGACGCGCCTCTCACGTGCCAAACTCTCCCGAGGACTGGCATTCAGGGGCCAAGGAGCGTGGATATGGCGGTCATTGACGACAAACCCGATCTTGGAGCCGCCGCGCTCGTTCCGGCGGCGGTGATCGAGAGCTTCCGGCTCGACGGCGCGGTGTTGCTCAAGGGCTATCTTCGCGATTGGGTTGAGCCGTTGCGGGCGGGCATCGAGCGCAACCTGGCCGAGCCGGGTCCCCATCAGCGCGTCTACACGCCGAAGGGCGGATCGGGGCGTTTCGTCGGCGACTACTGCAACTGGGCGAGAATTCCGGAATACCGCCGGTTCGTATTCGAGAGCCCGGCGGCTCGCATCGCTCAGCAATTGATGGGCTCGCGCACGGTCCGGCTGTTCCACGAGCACGTGCTGATCAAAGAGCCGGGAACGCGCGAGGTGACGCCCTGGCACCACGACCAGCCCTACTATTGCGTCGACGGCACCCAGACCGTGAGCCTCTGGATGCCGCTCGACCCGGTGCCGCGCGACGTCTGCGTGGAATACGTCGCCGGCTCGCACCGCTGGGGTCGCTGGTTCCGGCCGAGCAAGTTCACTGGCGTCGCCTACGATCACAAGGCGGACACGCTCGAGGACATGCCCGATATCGGCGCCCACCGCTCCGACTATCGGCTGCTGGGCTGGGACGTCGAGCTCGGCGATGCCATCGCGTTCCACTTCCTGACGGTGCACGGTGCGCCCGGAAATCCTTCCGCCAATCGGCGCCGCGCCTTCGCCTCGCGCTGGATCGGCGACGACGCGACATACGCCGTCCGGTCCGGCGAGATATCTCCGCCGTTCCCCGGACTCGAGCAGCGCTTGAAGCCCGGCGACCCGCTGGCCGCCGAGGAGTTTCCGCTCGTCATCGGATGACCGGCGGCGTCAGCGCGTCGACGAGCTCGCGCGCCTTCGCCGCTACCGCGGCGCGATCGAGACCGGGTTTGTAGAGCGCCGAGCCGATCCCGAACCCAGTCGCGCCGGCCTTGAGCCAGGCCGGAATCGCGGCGGCGTCGATGCCGCCGACCGGCAGCACGGGGATCGTCCGCGGCAAGACCGCGCGCAATGCTCCCAGCACTTTCGGCGAGGCCGCTTCCGCCGGAAAAAGCTTTAGCCCGTCCGCACCGGCCTCGATCATCGCGAAGGCCTCGGTCGGCGTGAAGAACCCGGGAACCGCGAGCAGGCCCAGCTCCTTCGCTCGCTTCACCACCGGCGCATTGGCATGGGGCGTCACGATCAGCCCACCGCCCGCCGCCCGGATCACATCGACCTCGTCGCTGCGCATCACCGTGCCCGCGCCCACCAGGGCTTTTCCCGCGCAGGCCGCGGCCAGGCGCCGGATGCTCTCCAGCGGCTCCGGTGAATTCAGGGGCACCTCAATGATGAGGATGCCGGTCGCGATCAAATCCTCAGCGATGCCGACGACCTCGTGCGGCTGTACGCCGCGCAGGATCGCGATGAGCGGCGACGTCTCGAGCCAAGTCGCGAGCGACGTCACGTCAGCGCTCCGCTCGCGCGCGCGATCGCCCAGAGCCCTCGCGGCGCGGGCTCGCCGGCGACCGGCCGCGAGGGGATGCCGCAGCGGGCGAACGCCCGACAATAAAGCCGCACGAGCACGGCTTCGCCGATGACCGCCACCGGCGCTGGCGGCGCGGCGGCGCGGATCTCATGGCCGATGAGGATGCCCGAGAGATAGGAGGCGAGGCTCGAGGCCGGCATCTCGCCGAACAAGCCCCGGCTGCGCACGCCGAACAGGTGGTGCAGCAGCCCCTGCCCGTCCGCCGAGCGGTCGACGCCGGCGTCGAAGGCGGTATCGTCATCGACCGCCTCGGTGTCGCCAAGCCGCCCCAGGATGCTGTGCCGCCACAGCACGCCGAAAGCCTCGCCGGTCATGTGCGTGGTAAAATCCACGATGCGCCGATCCCTCACCCGGACATATTTGCTGTGGGTGCCGGGCAGGCACACCACGGCGTCCGGGCCGAGCTCGTCGATGGCACCGATGATTTGCGTCTCCTCTCCCCGCATCACGTCGGGCACGCCCTGCGCATCCCGGCAGCTCAGGCCGGGGGCAATGAACACCCGCCGGCCGCGATCCCAATCCACCTCGGCGCAGGCGCGAGCGATCGTGTCGAGGTCGACGGGGCACGGGAGGTACGGCACTTCTTTCCAGCCCTGACGGCTCCCGATCATCCCGCTCATGAAGACCGCGGAGGTCTCGTGGTCGAGCCAGGCTCCGATCTCTTCGCTCAGGACCGCCGCGAACTCGCCGGGGGCCACGGAAAGGATTCCGCGCGCGGCGGAGCGCCGATCGATGATGCGTCCGTCGGTGTCGACGCGATAGGCGCGAAACGAGCTGGTGCCCCAATCGACCGCGATCATGGCCCACAAGATAAGGCGGCAAGTCGCGCGTGATAGGCCGTGTGCGCACCCGACAATT
>DATNIT010000111.1:0-7775 GCA_035604335.1 Allostellaceae bacterium
GGGGCATGGCCTCGGGCTCGCCCAGTACGACCAGCCGGTGATCTCGCGCATCTGGTCGCTCGACCATCCGGTCGAGATCAAGGAAGGCATGACCTTCGCGCTCGAGACCCAGCACGGCAAGAAGTTCCGCTACGGCGTGCGCATCGAGGAGATGCTCATCGTGCACAAGGACTCGATCGAGATCATCTCGCATTTCCCGGTGAAGCAGATCACGGTGGTAGATCCGCTGCCGGGCTACGGCGATCACGTGAAGTGACTGGGCGGCGGCGATGAGCGAAGCCGGAGTCTTGGTGATCGGTCTCGACGACCCGCGGGCGAGCGATGCCGAGTGCTGCGGCCCGAAGGCGGCGAATCTCGCTACCCTTGCGCGCGCCGGGCTGCCGACACCCGGCGGCTTCTGCATCACCGCCGACGCCTACCGCCTGCAATGCGCCGCGATCGGACTCGATGAGGCGCTCAGCCGCTTCGCCGGTGCTGCGCCGCCGGAGGCGCGCCGGCTCTCGGTCGAGATCCGCCTCAAGCTTTATCAGGAGCCGATCGAGCCCCGCATCCGGGAGCCGCTTCTCGCGGCTTGGCGCGCGCAACGGCGGGCGCGCGGGCAACCCGGTGCGGTGCGTTCCTCGGCGCTGATCGAGGATCGCGCCGGCGCCAATTTCGCCGGGCAGTTCGAGAGCTTCCTCGGCATCACGGAGGAGGCCGAGCTCATGACCGTGGTGCGCGCCTGCTGGGCGGCGCTGTGGACCAGCACTGTGCGCCGCTACATGACCAACCACGACCTCAATCCGGCCGACACCGCGATGGCGGTGCTGATCCAGCCGTTGGTGGCCGCGCGCGCCTCCGGCGGGGGCCTGAGCGAGACCGCGGACGGCCATATGCTCTTGAGCGCCACCTGGGGGTTGGGCTCCGCGATCGCGCAAGGCCAGGTGGTGCCCGACCGCATCGTGCTCAGCAGGCAGGGTCGCTTGCGCAAGATCGAGGCCGGCCACAAGGACCATCGCGAGACCTGCGCGCACGGCGAGGGCACGGCAGCCCAGGCCGTACCCGCAGCCCTCGTGCGCAAGCCCTGCCTCGACGCCAGGCAGGCCGTGGCACTCGGCCGGCTGCTCAGGAAGGCGGAAGCCGCCGTCGGCATGCCGGTCGAAATCGAGTGGGCGCTCGACGACAAGGGCTTCAAGCTCTTGCAGGCGCGCCCGCTCCATGTCGAGCCCGCCCACGTGCCGGACGAGATCTGGCTGCAGCACCCCGGCATCAACGGTCATCCGGCCGGCATCGGCTGGGGCTCGGGGCGCGCGGTGATCGTCAATTGCGAATGCGAGCTCACCCGCGTAGCACCCGGCGACATCCTGGTGACGCGGGTCGCGGGCCCCGCACTCAGCCACATCCTGCCGCGCGTCGCCGGCGTCGTCGCCGAGCTCGGCGGTTCGACCTCGCATCTCGCCTCGCTCGCACGCGAGCGCGGCATCCCGATGGTGCTTGGCGTGCTCGACGCCACCACGCGCATCCCGGACGGCTCGCAGGTCGCGGTCGACGGGGTCGCCGGCATCGTGCGGTGGATCAGATAATACGCCCGCGCATTTTCATCACCCAGCCGATCGGCGAGAGCGCGCTCGAACGGCTCCGCGCGGTGGCCGAGGTGAAAATCAACGAGGATTCAAGCCGGATTCTCGACAAGCAGAAGCTGATCGCGGCCGCCAAGACGCACGACATCCTGTTCGCGCTGCTGCACGACAAGATCGACCGCGCGGTGCTCGCCGCCAACCCCAAGCTCAGGGCGGTGACCACGATGGCGATCACGCCCGACGGCATCGACCTCGCCGCCGCCACGGCGCGCGGAATTGCGGTCACCGTGGTGCCGCCGATGGTCGCCGAGGCGACCGCCGACATCTGCTTCGGCCTGATGATCGCGGTCGCCCGCCGCATGATGGAAGGCGACCGGCTGGTGCGCGCGGGCGGCTTCCCGGGCTCGCAGTCGAACCATCTGGCCGGCGCCTTTGTGTGGGGCAAGACCGTGGGCCTGATCGGCGGCAAGGGCCGCATCGGCCGGGCGGTGGCGCGCCGCGCGCACGGCTTCTCGATGCGCGTACTCTATTGCGGCCCGCGCCGCCTGCCGAAGGCCGAGGAGTTTAGCCTCGGCATGGAGTACCGCCCGCTCGACGAGCTGCTGAAGGAATCCGATTTCGTCTCGCTGCATCCGCCGCTGCGGCCGGACACCCGCCACATGATCGGCGATCGCGAGTTCGGCCGCATGAGGCCGACCGCCTTCATCGTCAACACCGCGCGCGGTGCCGTCATCGACGAGGCGGCACTCATCCGCGCGCTTAAAGCGCGCAAGATCGCGGGCGCGGGTCTCGACGTGTTCGAGCACGAGCCGAAGGTCGCCTCGGCACTCCTCAAGATGGCGAACGTGGTCGCCTTGCCGCATCTCGGCAGTGCCGTGCGCGAGCTGCGCGAGAAGATGGCGAACATCGTGGTCGACAACATCCTCGCTTTGCTAGAGGGCAAGCGCCCGCCCAACATCGTCAATCCGGAAGTCCTCGCGCGTTGAGCGGCGGGCGGCGGAGTGCGGAGATGCAATCAGCCGGGTTCTTCGCCGGGTCGGTGTGAAATTCGATGTCGCCATTGGCACCCGATTGCAGGCGAGTGACCACGCGCCAGCGCACGTCGTCGGTCTCCGGATAATCGAGGCGAAAGTGGGCACCCCGGCTTTCCGTGCGCTTGAGACAGGCGCTGGCGAGGATACGTCCTAAGAGGGCGAGGTTGCGCACGGCAAAGGCACTCTCCAGCTCCTCGCCCAGCACCTTGTCCGAGCCTCGCGCCTTTTCGCTCAACCGCATGGCGGGCACGTCTTGGCACTCGATGCGTTCGTATTCCGCGAGCGCCTCCGCGAGCGTTCGTTCCTCGCGAATGGGACCGAGCTTGTTGTGCGCCAGCATGCGGCAGCTCATGCGCACGTCCGCTTGGAAGGGACCGCTATCGCGGCCTTTCAGGCGCGCAAGCCACGCTTGTTCCGCTTCGGGGACGGCGTCGTCTTCCTCCCATCCGGGCAAATCTATGCGCGCCTCATTGACGAGTGCCGAGGCCTTTCTGCCGGCACGCCGGCCGAACACCAGCGAGGCGGCCAGCGCCGAGCCGCCGATACGGTTGCCGCCGTGGATGCCGCCCGCGGTCTCGCCGGCGGCGAGGAGGCCCTCGACCGGAGTCCTGCCGTCGACGTCGATCTCGAGGCCGCCGAGCCAGGTGTGGCTTCCCGGCGCCACCTCCAGCGGCGTCTTAGTGATGTCGATGCCCCGGTACAGGCAGGTCTTGTAGACGTGCGGGATCTGCTTTTGGATGACTTCCATGGGAACCTTGGTCGCGTCCATGAAGATGCCGCCCGTGGCGCCGGCGCGCCCGGCGTGGATCTCCTTGGCCATGGCGGTAATCACTTCGGAACGGGTCGATTTTTCCGCGGTGTCGGGAAAATAGCGCTTGAGAAACGCTTCGCCCTCCCGATTTCTGAACACGGCACCCGCATTGATGAAGCCGGTCGGGTGCGGCGCGAAGCCGAACAGCTCCTTGGGCGAGCAACACATCGCCTGAAAGTCGATCATCTCGATGCCCAGGAGCGGCGCGCCGGCGCGGAACCCCAGCACGTAGCCGTCGCCCGTCACCTGCGGCGGGTTGTCGTTGACATAGAAGAGCCCGCTGCCGCCGCCGGTACAGAGGATGACTTGCCGCGCACGGTAGAGGGCGAGCGCGCCCACTCCGTAGTCAATACCCCAGGCGCCAACCACGCGGCCGTCCCGTTTGACGAGATCGACGACGCTCGTGAACGAATGCCTTTCAATTCGCGCGTCGGCGCGCAATTTCTTGGACAGCACCTTGGTGATCATGTTGCCGGTGGTGTCATAGTGATGGCACGCTCTGGCTCTGGAGTGGCTGGGGAACATTTTGAGGTCGAGCCGGCCGTCCGCGCCGCGGACGAACTCCGCCCCCCAGGACTCGAGATCGCGCACCACGTCGACAATGTCGTGGACCCAGACGCGCGCGAGCGCGGGATCGATCAGTTCGCCGCCGTGCGTGAGGATGTCCTGGAGATGAAGCTCGGGGCTGTCGTCCTTGCCCATGGCGGCGGCAAAGCCTCCGCGCGCCACCGTGGTCGTGCCGCTGGTGGCGCGGCCCTTGGTCGCCTGGATGACTGAAACGCCCGCTTCCGCGCATTCGAAGGCGGCCATGGTACCGGCGGCACCTCCGCCGATGATCAGCACGTCGGATTTGTGACGTAGGACGGGAATGCCGAGGTGCTTGGGCTTGCTGCGCTCAGTCATCGCCCGTGCGTCCGGTCTTGTCGATCTCGACGAATGCGTCCACACAGGCATCGGCAAAGGCGCTGTCGTTTATGTGCAGCGCCAGCTCCTCGACGCGCGCGGTCTTGAGATGCGCTTTGAGGGAGTCCGCGAAAATCCGGTAGTCCTCGGGGTGCTTCCAGGGGCCCACGTCATTGCCCTCGAGGTCGTGCGCACGGTGCTTGGTATGCTCGCTGAAGCCTTCTAGTGGGATGAGAATGCGCACCCGCCCCTTGGCCGCGTTGATACGGCGAGCGAATTCGCGGCCCAGTTTCCTGAACTCCTCCGCGTTGGTGCGCATAAGCAGGTTCTGCGCGTTGTACTGGAAGAACTCGCGCGCCTTGTACCGCTCGGGCGTCCGGCCCACCCAGAAGTTGGCGTGGTCGATTGCTCCCGGCACGATCACCTGCGGAAGGCCGGCTGCGCCCGCGCTCTTAAGGCGCGCCTCGCCCGCGGAATAGACCCCATTGACGATCAGATCGGTGATTTCGTGCGTCGTGACGTCGACGACGCCGGAGAGCTCGCCCGAGGCCGCCAGACGCTCGAGAGATCTGCCGCCGACGCCCGAGGCGTGGAACAGGATGACCTCGTAGCCCAGGCTTTCGAGGCGCCGGCTCACGCGCTCGACGCAGCCGGAGGTGCCGCCAAACGACGAGACCGCGACGAGCGGGGTATTTTCGCTTTTGGCACCCTGCTTCGCCGCCCAGTTCCTGGCGGCCGCGGTCACCGCGAACGCCGCGTTCTCCATCGCCGATTTGGTGATGCGGTTAAGCGCGATGTCGCCGATCGAGGGATACATGGCAATGTCGCTCTCGGCCACGTACCACTCTACGGCCGCGGTAGCGGCGACCGTGCTCACCATGACCTTGGGCACGAGATAGGGCAACGCCCGCATGATCGAGCACGCGAGGCCGGTGCCGCTCGCTCCGCCGAGCGCGATCACGCCGGCGATCCCGCCCTTGACGAATTTCTCGAGCAGAATCCTGGCCCCGCCTTCGGCCATCACCGCCGCGGCCTCTTGGCGCGTGCGTTGGTCGAGCGTTTGCCAGGATGCGCCGGCGGCCGCGGCGACTTCCCTGCCCGCCACGTCGGCACCGGCCACCTCGTGCGCCTGCAAGGATAAGTCGACGATCCACGGCCTCGCCCCTGCGCGCGCCAGCGCATCCGCGACGAACCGGGCTTCCTCGCCCTTGGAATTCATCGTCGCCAATACCGCCACGATCGGGTCCGATGCGCTCAAGAAGACCTCGCGAGACGAATCTCCCGGGATTCTAGCGTTTCAGCAGCGGGCTGCCGTAAAGGCCCGTCGGCTTGACGAGGAGGATCAACAGCATGATCGCAAAGGGCGCCATCTGCGCCAGAGGCGCGTAGATGAGGGAGCCCAGCGAGACGACCTGTCCGACCAGGAAGCTCGATACGAAAGTTCCCTTGATGCTCCCCAGACCGCCGATGATCACGACCATGAAAGCGAATGCCAGCAACTCGATCCCCATCTGGGGGTCCACCATGATCAGCGGCGCATGCAGGCCGCCTGCCAGCCCGGACAGGCCACCGGCGATGACGAAGGTGATGGTGAAGAGCCGGTACACGTTTATGCCGAGTCCCTCGACATGCTCGACGTCCTCGATGCCGGCCCGGATCGCCTTGCCTATGATCGTCCGGTTCAGGAAGAGCCAGATGCCGACATAAACGAGCAAGGCGATGACGACGACAACGAGACGATAGACGGGAATATCCGTTCCGAGAATGTCGATCTGGGCATCGATCGGATCGGGTACCGGACGGGGAACCAGTCCCCAGAAGTACTTTATGACCCCCACCCCGCCGATCAGGATGCCGAAGGAGGTGATCATGCTGAAGGTGATATCACGCTCGTAGATGCGCAGGAAAACCAGCCGTTCCGCGGCAAAGCCCGCAGCACCCCCGGCGGCCATGCCGCCGAGCACGCCGAGCCAAAGATTTCCCGTCGCCAAGCTGATGGAGTAGGCGATGTAGGCGCCGAGGGCGTAATAGAGCAGCTGGTCGAGGCTGATCACGCGCATCAGGCCGAAACAGAGGGAGAGCCCGACCGTTATGAGGAAAAAGATGCTCCCCATGCTCAATCCGAAGATGATCCCCGAGATCAGCAGGTGTACTTGGGTCATCCGCTCGTCACTCCATCGCGACCCGTCCCGCTCGCCGCGTGCGTGCGGAACAGCGCCTTTCTGAGCAGAGGTTCCAGCGTGCCCCAGATGCCCTTCTCTCCGGCGAGCATGACGAAGACCAGCAACGCGCCGATGATGAGCTCCCAGTTGCCGAAGACCTTGCTGATCAGGTCCTTCATGCCGGTGTAGGCGATCGAGCCGACGATCGGCCCGTAGAGCGTGCCCGCCCCGCCGAGTATCGTCACCACCACAGGGTCCGCGGCCCGCGACGGGCTGCTGATCTCCGGGCTCACGAAACCGAGGTAGATGGCATACATCGCGCCTGCCAGAGCGGTCGTCGTATTGGCGATGACGAAGGCGGCCAGCCGGATACGGAAGTTGCTGTAGCCGAGAAATCTCAGCTTGTCCTCGTTGATCTTGGCTGCCAGGCAGCAGGCACCGAAGATCGAATCGTCGAGATATTTGTAAAACGCCCAAACGGCGAAAGCGATGAGGAGCGAGAAGATGAAGAACTGGTCCGGCCTGGACAGATCCAAGACCGGAGTGGAAGAAAGGTTGGTCAGAAACCACAACCCATTGTCGCCGTGGGTCCAGTCCGCCAGAACCTTCTGCATGAGATAGTAAATGAT
This sequence comes from Allostellaceae bacterium, assembly GCA_035604335.1. Classification (GTDB taxonomy): domain Bacteria; phylum Pseudomonadota; class Alphaproteobacteria; order ATCC43930; family CGMCC-115725; genus DASZHJ01. The sequence goes on from DATNIT010000111.1 coordinate 7,099, forward strand.
CACCGCCAGCGCGAGGTTCACCAGAGCGAAGTAGTCGCTGCGCAACCTGACGAAGAGCGCACCGACGGCGAGCGACACGACAATCCCCGCCACGACGCCGATCAGGATGCCGAGATAGGCATTGGTGCCGAAGTAGTAGAGATAGAACGCCGTCGCATAGGCGCCCACCGCGAGATAAGCGGGCTGGCCGAACGATATGAGGCCGACGCGTCCGAGAAGAAAGTTGCAGCCCATGGTGTAGATCGAAAAAATGATGATCTCATTGGCGAAGGGGAGCGGCAGGAATACCCGCATGAGGGCCAAGAGCGAGAACGCCAGCAACAGGCCCCACCACCATCTCAAGACGTTCATCGCCGGGCCGCCTCTGCGAAACATGGTTGGCCCTCCCAAACCCGACTGTCCCAAACCGTTCATTGCACTGCCCAGGGGCCTCTAGAGATACTTTTCGCAAACCTCGGGCCTGATCGACTCGCGCTCCGCGATCTCCGCCATGACGCGTCCCTCGTTCAAGGCGTACACCTTGTCGGCGATCGCGCACACCAGAGGCAGATTCTGCTCGATGATCAAGAGAGCCGTCTTCTTGCTCAAGTCCCGGAAAACGTCCTTCAGCTGCGCCACGATCCTGGGGGCCAGGCCCTCGGTGGGCTCGTCGATCAACAGAAGTATGGGGCTACCAA
>DATNIT010000112.1:0-3257 GCA_035604335.1 Allostellaceae bacterium
CTGGTCGCCGCCATCGTGTGGTGGATTTTATGAGTCTGGACCCTAGTATAGAGTCGACCTTCGGGCGGGGTTGAAAAGCCTGGATTTCTGCCGTTTTTCCCACTGGAAAAGCTCATCCCGGACTCCCCGTCAACGCCGGGATGGCCCGCCGAGTCGCGACCCACCTGCAGATCCGCAGTGCGCCCTTCGGCACGCGCCTTCGGCGCGCGCTCAGGGTGAGGAGAAGGTGCTGATGGCATCAAGAACGGCGCCTCATCCTGAGCGCTCTCGCGAAAGCGAGAGTGTCGAAGGACGCACCCAGCTGCTCCAGCGGGATTACCCGTCCGCACCCCGCACGATCCGCTGCAGCGCCGCTCGTATGGCCGGCGGAATCGGCACCGGGCGGCGGCTATCGCGGTCGACGAAGACGTGGACGAAATGCCCGGTGGCCGCGGGCGGCTCGTCGCCGCGGCGGAACAGGCCGATCTCGTAGCGCACGCTGGTGTTGCCGAGCCGGCCGATCCGGAGGCCCGCGTCGATCGTGTCGGGAAACTCGAGCGAGCGGTGGAAGCGGCACTGGCTCTCGACGGCGATGCCGATCACCGCGCCCTTGTGGATGTCGAGACCGCCCGCCTCGATCAGGTACTGATTGATGACGGTATCGAAGTACGAATAGTAGACGACATTGTTCACGTGGCCGTAGATGTCGTTGTCCATCCACCGCGTGGGGATCTCCAGAAACCGCGGATAATCCGCGCGCCGGTCCTGCTCGCCCTCGGCCATGCGTCCTCTCTTGCTGCCTCATTACGGAGGACACGGAGACGATCACCCTTTCTCGTCATGGCCGGGACAAGCCCGGCCATGACGGACGAAAGAGCGATCTGAACGGCCTCCGTGTCCTCGTGCTCTCCGTGGTGAACCTTATAAGACGGTCTTGAGCGCCGCGAGGGTCGCCATGGGGTCCTCGATCATCATCATGTGGCCGACGCCCGGCAGCACCGTGACATCCGCGCCGACGATTCGCTCGGCGAAGGCTTGGCCCTTCGCCGCCGGCGTCATGCGGTCCTCGGCGCCCAGCAGGAACAGCGTGGGACAGCGAATGCGCGCCGCCGCCTCCGCCGCGCTCTTGTAAGCCGCGCAGGACACGAGGTCCGTCGCGAGGCTGGCCGAGGAGGCGCGCTCGAGGAGCCGCATGGCCTCGCCCGTGAGCCAGAGGCCGGGCGCCGGCGTGTTGCCGAAGCGGGCTTGCGCGCCGAAGCTCCAGGCGACCATGAGGTCGAGCGCCGCGTGGGCGCCCACTCGCGCGGCCTCCAGCAGGTCCGGATGCACGCCGAGCTCCGGCACGAACCCGAGAAGCGCCAGGCCCTCGACGCGATCGCCCGCGCGCGCGGCCGCCTCGAGCGCCACCAGCGAGCCCATGCTGTGACCGGCGATCCGCGCCTTGCGCGCGCCGGCGACGCGGAGCGTCTCCAGGACCCAGTCCGCCATCTCCGCGATGCCCGAGAGCGCGGGCCCTTCGCTGGTGCCGTGGCCGGGCAGGTCGAGCGCGAGCACGCTGCGGCCGTGATGGGCGAAGGACCGCGTCTGCAGGGCCCAGACCGTATGGTCCATACCGGCGCCGTGCAGGAACACGGCGGCGGTGAGCGCGGGATCGAATTCGCGGCCGCCGGTGCCCGCGAAGACGCGCTTGCCTCTGACGCGAAGCTCCATGCCGGCTATTCCGCGGCCTTGATCAGGGATTTTTGCGCGGCGCGCAGCGCTTGCGCCAAGTCGTCGATGATGTCCTCGGGCTCCTCGAGACCGACGGAGAGCCGGATCATGTCCTCGCCCACGCCCGCGGTCTTGAGCTGCTCGGCGCTCATCTGCTGATGCGTGGTGCTCGCGGGATGGATGACCAGGGTCTTGGCGTCGCCGACGTTGGCGAGGTGCGAGATGAGCTTCACGCTGTCGATGAAGCGCTTGCCCGCGGGCCGGCCGCCCTTGATGCCGAAGCTCACCATCGAGCCCGCGCCTTTGGGCAATAGCTGCTTGGCGAGCGCGTGATCGGGATGGCTCAGCAGCTCCGGATGGATCACCCACGCGACCGCGTCGCTCCGCGAGAGGAAGTCGAGCACGTGGCGGGTGTTCTCCCGATGGCGCGCCATGCGGAGCGGCAGCGTCTCGACGCCCTGCAGGATGTGGAACGCATTCATGGGGCTCATGCAGGCGCCGAAATCGCGCAAGCCTTCCGCGCGGGCCCGCATGACGAAGGCCTGCGGTCCGAATTCCTCCGCGAAATCGATGCCGTGATAGCCCGCATAGGGCTCGGTCAAGGTCGGGAACTTGCCCGATGCCTCCCAGTCGAACCGCCCGCCGTCGATCAGCGCGCCGCCGATCGCGATGCCGTGGCCGCCCAGCCACTTGGTCGCGGAATGCATGATGAGATCCGCACCGTGGTCGAGGCAGCGGCAGAGATAAGGCGTGGCGAAGGTTGCATCGACCAGCAGCGGCACGCCGGCCTCGTGCGCGACTTGCGCGACATCCGGCACGTTCAGCACCTCGAGGCCGGGGTTGCCCAGGATCTCCGCGAAGACGAGCCGCGTCTCCGGCTTGATCGCCGCGCGGAACGCGGCGGGGTCGCGCGGATCGACGAAGCTCGCCTCGATGCCGAATCGCGGCAGGGTCAGCTTCAGCAGATTGATCGAGCCGCCATAGAGCGAGGCCGCCGCCACGATGTGGCCGCCGGCGCCCATGAGGGTCACGATCGCCAAGTGCAGCGCCGCCTGGCCGCTCGCCGTGCAGATGGCGCCGACGCCGCCCTCGAGCGCCGCCAGCCGCTCCTCGAGCACCGCCACCGTGGGATTGGCGATTCGGGAATAGATGAAGCCGGGCTCCTCCAGATTGAAGAGCGCCGCCGCGTGGTCGGTGCTGCGGAAGACGAAGCTGGTGGTCTGGTAGATCGGCACCGCGCGCGCGCCGGTCGCGGGATCCGGCCGCTGGCCCGCGTGCAGGCTCAGCGTGGAAAACCCGGGGAATTTCGCCTCTGCCATGGCAGTGCCCTCGCCTCTGATCGCCTCACCATAGCCCAGGGGGAGCTCGCCTCAAATCTCGGTCGCCGGGCCTGAAAAGCCAGCAGTCTCGGCATTAACCCTGGGCGAGCCGGGGATGTTCGCTGGCGGCTCTTGCGTAGCACGCATACGAGCCCTGGAGCCGCCAATGACCGTCCTTTCCCTCAGCGAGCGGAACGTCCTCAGCAGCACGACCATCGCGCAGGCCATCCGGCGGAAGTCCGCCGGGGT
>DATNIT010000113.1:0-9118 GCA_035604335.1 Allostellaceae bacterium
GACGGCCATCGTTACGGGCTCGACGAGCGGGATTGGCCTCGGCATCGCGCAAGCGCTGGCGAGCCGCGGCGCGAATATCGTCCTCAACGGTTTCGGCGACGGTGCGGGCATCGAGCGCATTCGAGCCGAGCTCGCCGAAGAGCACGGCATCAACGCTCTGTTCGACGGCGCCGACATGAGCAAGCCGGACATGATTGCCCGGATGGTGGCGCGTGCTGCCGACGCCTTCGGCCGGGTGGACATTCTCGTCAACAACGCGGGCATTCAGCACGTGGCACCCATCGAAAGCTTCCCGCCGGAGAAGTGGGACGCGGTGCTCGCCATCGATCTCAGCTCGGCCTTCCACACGACCCGTGCGGTGTTCGCGGGCATGAAGGCGCGCAAGTGGGGACGAATCGTCAACGTCGCGTCCGCCCATGGGCTCATCGCCTCGCCCTTCAAGGCCGCCTATGTGGCGGCGAAGCATGGCCTCGTCGGCTTGACCAAGGTCACGGCGCTCGAGGGTGCGGAGTCAAACGTCACCTGCAATGCGATCTGCCCCGGCTATGTCTGGACGCCGCTGGTCGAGAAGCAGATCGACGATCAGGCGAAGGCGCATGGCATCACGCGTGAGGCCGTGATCCACGACGTGCTCCTGGCGCAGCAGCCCAACAAGCGATTCGCCACCGTGGATGAGTTGGGCGCGCTCACGGTGTTCCTGTGCAGCGACGCCGCCGCTTCGATCACCGGCGCCGCCCTGCCGGTTGACGGCGGCTGGACTGCCCACTGACGCGCCCGCAACAGAATTAATTGGGAGGAGAACCGGACATGGACGGCTCACGAAATCGCGCGGCCGAGGCAAAGTCAGCCCACTCGGCGACACCGGTCGCTCAGAAGACCATCAATTTGGCGCTCCAAGGCGGCGGCGCCCACGGCGCCTTCACCTGGGGCGTGCTCGACCGGCTCGCCGAGGACGAGCGGATCATGTTCGACGGCATCAGCGCTACCAGCGCCGGCGCGATGAATGCTGTTGTCTTCACCTACGGCTGGTCTGAGGGCGGGCGCAATGGCGCGCGCAAGGCGCTCACGAGTTTCTGGCGGCGGGTCAGCCACGCCGCTCTCGCAAGCCCGCTGCAGCCAAGCTGGTTTGACCGGATCTCGGGCAATCACTCGCTCCAGTTCTCACCCGCTTTCGTCGCGTTCGATCTGATCAGCCGGCTATTCAGCCCTTACGAGTTCAACCCGTTCAATCAGAACCCGCTGCGCGAGGTGCTGATCCAGAGCGTCGATTTCGAGGCGCTCAACAAGTCCGATTGCCCGGTCAAGCTGTTCTTGTCCGCGACGAACGTCCGCACCGGCAAGGTGAAGGTGTTCGAGCGCCATGATGTTTGCGCCGATCGCACGCTCGCCTCGGCTTGCCTGCCGTTCGTATTCCAGGCGGTGGAGATCGACGGCGAGGCCTATTGGGACGGCGGCTACATGGGCAATCCCGCGCTCTTCCCGCTGATCTACAACTGCGAGTCCAACGACGTCGTCATCGTCCACATCAACCCGCTGCATCGCGAGAAGCTGCCACGCACGGCGATGGAGATCATGAATCGCATCAACGAGATCAGCTTCAATTCCTCGCTGATGCGGGAGATGCGGGCGATCAGCTTCGTCACCCGCCTCATCGACGAGGGCAAGGTGAGCGGCAATGACCTCAAGCGCCTCTATGTGCACGGCATTTCCGCCGAGGACGAGATGAACCAGCTCGGCGTCGCCAGCAAGCTCAACGGCGACTGGGGGTTCCTCACCCACCTTCGAGACATCGGCCGCGGCTGCGCCGAGGCCTGGCTCAGCACGAACTTCGATCGCCTGGGGCAGGAATCCACGGTGGATATCCGCGAGCAATACCTCTGAGGCGTCCTTGTGGCCGCATCGGCGCTCCCCCTCCGCGCATCGGCGTCCCCCCGCCGACACGACGATGCCGCCAGAGACGCCCCAGGCGAGCGCAGGTCCAGGCGGAAACGCCTGGGCCTGCGTCTCGCTCTTGCCATCCTCGTCTCGTCGACCGTCTCTCTCACGGCGCTGCTGATCCACCTTTCCTGGTCCTACACCGCCCGGCAGAACGTGGCCGATGTGGTGAGCCAGCTCAACCGCGAGATCGTCGACAGCATCCATCACGAGGTCCGCGGCGTACTCGATGACGCCTGGTCGATGCAGGAAGCCCTGCGCTCGATCTTCTTCCAGGGCACCATCCGAACCACGGACGAGGCCAAGCGCGAGTTCCTATTCCTGTCCCTGTTGCGCTCGCAGCCAAGCCTCTCCTGGATCTCGCTCGGCTTCTCGAATGGCAATTTCTTCGGCGCTCATAAGGTGAGCGACGACGAGATCGACATGGTCGAGGTCAAGTGGGACGAGGCGCATGGGAGCGCCCAGCGCCGCGTCGACTATTACGCCCCCGATGTCGGCGACATTATCTTCCGCAATCGGGAGGTCGATCCCAGCACCTACGATGCGACGCAGGAGACCTGGTACCGTCAAGCGACCGAGGAAAACGGGTCGGGCTGGAGCCATTCCGGTCATTTTCCGAACAGCGATCGCCAAGCGATCACAACTTCGCGCTCCCTCGAGGTGAATAACGCGTTCGCCGGCGTCGTCGGTGTGGTGATCGAGCTCCAACGGCTCTCCCAATTCCTGACGACCATACAGGTCGGCAAGACTGGAACGGCCGTCATTCTGAACCGCGATGGCGGCGTGATCGCCTCCGCGGACCCGCGGGCGCTCAAGCAGCAGGAAGCCGGCGAGATGCCGGGCCTCAACACGCTCGGTGACGGCAATGCGCAGCTTCGCGTGGTACGAAGCGCACTCGCGAGCACCGATCTTGATTTTTCCGCGCTCGCCGAGGCGCGGCAGCTTCGCATGCGAGGGGACGACCATAGAGACTATTTTGTCACCTTCGCGCCGCTCAAGTTCGACAACTGGGTCGTGGCGACCATCATTCCCTCCAGTGATTTCCTCGCCACGATCGACCGCACTGCCGAGCTGCTGCTGATGGCGCTCGCGGCGCTGACGATCGTCATGGCGGCGCTCGCGATCTTTGCTGCCAACCGCTTGATCGGGACGCCACTCGCGCGGATCGCCGGCGAACTCAAGCACATCGAGAGTTTCGATCTCGAGGACGTGCGCCACATTCCATCGCGCCTGCGCGAGCTCGACGATCTATCGGGCGCCCTCACCCAGATGAGCCGAGGCCTCGCCTCGTTCCAGAAATACATGCCGACGGCGCTCGTGCGGACCCTGGTGTCGCGCGGAATAGAGGCACGTCCCGGTGGACACCAAGAAACACTCACCGTGCTGTTCACGGATATCGCAGGATTTACCGGCCTCTCCGAGCAACTCGGCGACGACGTCGTGATCTCACTGACCGAGTACCTCGAGCTCGCCTCCGCCGCCATTCACGATCGGCAGGGCACGATCGACAAATTCATCGGCGACGCCGTGATGGCTTTCTGGGGTGCGCCGGTGCCAAACGAGCGCCACGCCGTCGACGCCTGCGCGGCGGCGCTCGACCTGCAGCGCCGCCTCGAGCAGCAGCGCCGAGACGCCGAGCGCAGCGGCCGTCCGGCTCTCAACATCCGTATCGGCATCAACACCGGCCGGATGCTGGTCGGCAACATCGGCTCGCGCGAGCGGCTCAGCTACACCGTGATCGGCGACCCCGTGAATGTCGCCAGCCGGCTCGAGGCCGTGAACAAGCGTTACGACACCGGAATCCTGATCGGAGAGGACACCCGCGTCGCCGCAGGCGATGCCGTTGTGGTGCGCCGGCTCGACCGGGTCGCCGTCTACGGCCGCATGCAGGGCCTCTGGATATATGAGCTGTTGGAAATGAGCGAGCAAAGCGCCAGCGGCGTCCCCGACTGGATTTCCGCCTATGAGGCGGGGCTCGACGCCTACGCCGGGCGCCATTGGGAATCCGCGATCGCTCAATTCGAACGGGCGAACAGGGCGCGCGGCGGTGATCGCCCGTCGCAGCTTCTCATCGAGCGATGCCGGCGGCTCTTGGCCGAGCCGCCCTCCCCGGATTGGACGCCAGTTCTCGTTCTGGACGGAAAATAGCGCAATACCGCCGAGTCTCGCGGCTTTTGTTTCATACACCGGAGTCATCGCAACAATAGACAGACGGCATTTCCGCGCTGCTGAGCCCGCTCGTAGGGTGCTGACACCGAAGCCGCTGCGGCTTCGTCACGAAAACCGGACCTAAAAGGAGTATCCTCCGTGAAGACATCCCTGCTCGTTGCTTCTGCTGTCGCCGCTGCCGTCGCTTTGCCGCTCGTTGCGAGTGCCGGTCCCGCGCCGGCGCCCGCTTTCAAGGCGGAGAAGTGTTTCGGCGTCGCCGCCACCGGCCAGAACGACTGCCAGACCGCCACTCATTCCTGCGCGGGCGAGTCGAAAAAGGCGGCGGCTGCCGATTCCTGGATCTACGTGCCGGCCGGCACCTGCGCGAAGATCAACGGCGGCAGCCTCGCCGCGAAATAACGGACACAAGCGGGGCGGGCATCATGACACGGCACAAGAGCTCGACACGCGATGGCCTGGCTGCGGCCGGCATCGGCCTGCGCTCGGCTCACGTCGCCGAGATCATGGAGACCCGCCCCGCCATCGGCTTCCTCGAGGTGCATGCCGAGAATTACATGACGGGCTCGCCGGCCGTCGCCGCACTCGAGGACCTCCGCCACGACTACCCTATCAGCATTCACGGCGTCGGCCTCTCGCTCGGAAGCGCGGGCGCGCTCGACCGCGAGCACCTCTTGCGCTTGCGGACGCTCGTCGACCGCATCGAGCCCGATCTGGTGTCCGAGCACCTTTCGTGGAGTGGGCTGCCCAGCATCTACCTCAACGATCTTCTGCCGCTCCCCTATACAGATGAAAGCCTCGAGGTCGTGAGCGATCATGTCGATGAGGCACAGGCCGCGCTCGGCCGGCGGATCCTGATCGAGAATCCCTCGGTCTATCTGCGCTTCCGTCACTCGACGATCGCGGAGAGCGAGTTCCTGGTCGAGCTCGTGCGCCGCACCGGCTGTGGCATTCTTTGCGACATCAACAATCTCTACGTGAATGCCGACAACTTCGGCTTCGATCCCTGGGCCTATCTGGCGGCGCTGCCGGTGCGCGCCATCGGCGAGATCCATCTTGCCGGCCACCATCGCGCCGACGTCGACGGGCGCAGCATCCTGATCGACGATCACGGCTCTGCCGTCTCCAAGCCGGTGTGGGACCTCTATGCTCACGCGCTCGACCGCTTTGGGCCGAAGCCCACGCTGATCGAGTGGGACTCCAGTCTTCCAGCGCTGCCGGTACTGCTCGCGGAGGCGCACTATGCCGACCGCATCGGTGCCATGCAGGCGGCCGAGAGGAGGACCCGTGCCGTCGCTTGAGGAGCTGCAGAAGGACATCTGCGACGCGATCTGCGTCGGCGATGACACGCGCGTGTCCGAGCTCATCGCCGGCGACGGCATGGACCCGGCATCGCGACTCCGGATCTATCGCAACCACGCCGTTATCACGCTGACGGACGCGCTCAAGGCGACATATCCGGTGGTGTGCCGCCTCGTGAGCGACCGTTTCTTCGCCTATGCAGCGCATGAGTTCATTCGTGAGCACCTACCGGAGCAGCCGAATCTTGCGGAATATGGCGCGGAGTTTCCGGGTTTCCTCGCGCAATTCCCGCCCTGCCATGATCTCGGGTACATCGCGGACATCGCGCGGCTCGAATGGGCGATCAACCAGGCGCTTCACGCTGACAATGTCGCCGCTATCGCGCGCGGCGACCTCTCGGGCATCTCGTCCGCGGACGCACCTCGCCTGGTGCTGACGATGCACCCGGGCCTCAGGCTCGTGGAATCGCGCTGGCCGGTCGAGCGCATCTGGCGCGCCAATCAGGCGGACGGCGATCCGGACCTCTCGATCGATCTGGACAGCGGCGGCGTCCGGCTGCAGGTCCACCGCCGCGGCGACCGGGTCATGCTCAAGTCGCTGAGCCCCTGTGAATTCGCTTTCCTGCAAGCCCTCGCCCGTGGCGACTCGCTCGCGGACGCTGCCGATATCGCGCTCCGCCTCGACCTGCTTTTCGATCTTGCCGCCGCGCTCGGCACCATCCTGGAGGACGGGATCGTGACCGGCTTTCGCCTGCAGCCACCCTCGGAGGATTGAGCCATGATGACCCGCACCGCGACCCTCCATGCAGCGACGACGCTTGTCGAGCGTGTCGAAGCCGTGCTCGAAGGACTGAGCCGGTTTCCCGCCGCAATCCTGCAGTTCCTGCTGCGCCTCAGCATTGCCTCGGTGTTCTGGCACTCCGGCATGACCAAGATCGCGAGCTGGGACACCACGATCGTACTGTTCCGGGACGAGTACATGGTGCCGATCCTGCCGCCGGAGCTCGCGGCGGGGCTGGCGGCGACCGTGGAACTCACTTGCCCCGTGCTGCTGATCCTGGGGCTGGCCACTCGGCTCGCAACCCTGCCGATGCTCGGTATGACGTTTGTGATCGAGGTGTTCGTTTACCCGGAGCAATGGATCGAGCACCTCATGTGGGCCTCGATCCTGGTGTTCATCCTCACGCGCGGACCGGGCGCATTCTCCGTGGATCACCTGCTCGCGGGCAAATTCCTGCGCGGCCGGAATCGGTAAGATGGACACCCTGTCGCCCGCAGCAGCCGTCACTTCCGAGACCCTCAAGCACGGCCGTGATGAAGGCCTGCCACGGGTGGTGATTGTGGGTGCGGGCTTCGCGGGTCTCACGGCAGCCAAGCAGCTCGGCAGCGCGCCAGTGCGGCTCACGGTGATCGATCGCCGGAACTACCACCTGTTCCAACCGCTCCTCTACCAGGTCGCGACCGCCGGGCTTTCGCCAGCCGATATCGCGACGCCGATTCGGGGCATCCTCGGCCGCCAGCGAAATACCACCGTCCTGCTCGGCAAGGTGACCGGCATCGACAAGGATGCTCGGAAGGTCGAACTCGAGGATCGTTGGATTCCCTATGACACGCTCATCACCGCGACCGGCGCCCGGCATGCCTATTTCGGGCACGACGAGTGGGAGAGCGCGGCGCCGGGGCTCAAGAAGATCGACGACGCCACGGACATTCGTCGGCGCATCCTGATGGCTTTTGAAACAGCCGAGACCACGGACGACGAGACCGAACGCCGCCGTCTCCTGACCTTCGTCGTGATCGGCGCGGGTCCGACGGGCGTCGAGCTCTCCGGCGCCATTGCCGAGCTCGCGCGGAAGGCTCTCGCCTCCGATTTCCGCAACATCGACCCGCGCGCGACCCGGGTCATGCTGGTCGAGGCCGGACCTCGCGTGCTCGCGACGTTTCCCGAGAGCCTCTCCGCCGCCGCACAGCGGGCGCTCGAGAAGCTCGGCGTGGAGGTACGCGTCGGCCAGCTCGTGACACGATGCGACGAAGGCGGTGTCACGATCGCCGGCGACCGCATCGAGGCGCGCACCATTCTTTGGGCCGCCGGGGTGGCCGCCTCGCCGGCGGCCAAGTGGCTCGGTGCCGAGGCGGATCGGGCGGGCCGGGTCAAGGTCGAGCCCGACCTCACGCTGCCGGGCCATCCCGAGATCTTCGTGCTCGGCGACACCGCGACGGTCTTCGATGCCGACGGAAAACCGCTCCCCGGCATCGCGCCGGTGGCCAAGCAGCAGGGCAAATACGCCGCCCAGGTCATTCTGTCTCGTCTCGAGGGCGGCCCGGTGCCGGTGGTATTCCGATACCGGCATCTGGGCAACCTCGCTACCGTCGGCCGCAAAGTGGCCGTCGCCGATTTCGGCTTCATGCGCCTGCACGGGCGGCTTGCCTGGCTCCTCTGGGGCTTGGTCCATGTCTACTTTCTGATCGGATTCCGGAACCGTTTGGCCGTGCTGATCGATTGGCTCTGGGCCTATGTGACATTTCAGCGGGGATCGCGGCTGATCACTGGGCCCATGACCGGCTAGTATGGGAATGGAACCCGAGAAGGCTTAGCGATGGAGCTGTTCCAAGTCCGGTACTTCCTGGCGCTCGCGAAGACGCTCAACTTCATGCGCGCCGCCGAGACCTGCAACGTCTCGCAGCCGGCCTTGACGCGCGCTATCCAGAAGCTGGAGGAAGAGCTGGGCGGCCCGCTGATCTACCGCGAGCGGAGCCTCACGCAGCTGACCGAGCTCGGCCGCGCCATGCTGCCTCACCTGGAAACTGCGTATGGGGCAGCGGAGGCCGCGACGAAGCAGGCAGCCGCTTTCAAGCGGCGGGAGTTTTCTCCCCTCCGGCTCGGCCTTGGCATGACCATTTCGGCTCAGATATTGCGGCCGGCTCTGCGGGAGCTGGAGGACCGGGTGAAGGGGTTCGAGCTCTCGGTCGCCGAAGGCGGATCGACGGACCTCTGCGCCAAGATGCTCGATGGCGATCTCGACAGTGCCGTAATCGTAGAGCCGGACAAGCTACCCGAGCGCCTCAACCGTTGGCCGTTGTTCGATGACCGCTATGTCGTGCTGTGCTCGCCCGAGCATCGCTTCGCCGCGCTAAAGGAGGTTCCGGTCGCGGCACTCGGCGAGGAATGCGTCCTGGCGCGCGCCAGCAGGGGTTGTGACTTCGAGCATGCCCTCGACCGGCTCTGTATGGCCGCGGGCGTCAAGCCGAAGACGCGCCACAGCGGCTCCAGCGAGGACCACGTACAGGAGATGGTCCGTGCCGGCCTCGGGATTGCGATCTCGGCTGCTCATCAGCCCATCGCGGGCGATCTCGCCGCGCGGCCTTTCACCGATGCCACGGCGACCCGGCGGATCATTCTGGCCGCCGTCGCGGGCCGGCAGCATGGGCCCGCCTTGGCGCTCTTCCTCAAGCTGATGCGAGCGCGAGACTGGAATGTTGCATCATCGGCGGATCCGATCTCGAGACCGCGGGAGCATTGAAATCATGTCCCCGAAACATTGGCCTCGGGTGCATCGTGCGCGCACATCGAAGGGGACCAGGCCCTCGAGTTATCTGGGTAACCGTTCAGTAGCGAGTCGACGCTGATGTCACTGAAAGACGACTTGGACAAGATCCGCGCCCATGGCAATGCCGACGAGCGCATTCGGCTGGCTTACGAAGCCGTGGTGCGGCAG
>DATNIT010000114.1:0-10664 GCA_035604335.1 Allostellaceae bacterium
CACGCTTGAGCGGCGGGTCGGCGACGTCCGCATCGTGCACCACGATCGTCTCGATGCCGGCGAGCTCGGCCGCTATGTCGCGGAAGCGCGGTAGATACTCGGCATCGGCGATTATCAGTTGCGCGCGCGAATCAGTCATGACTCGCGCTAGGAGTTGGCCCTTATAGCTGCAATTGATCGGCACCTCGATCGCGCCAAGCTTGCCGAGGGCACACCAAAGTCCGATGAAATCGATCGAGTTGTTGAGCATCAGGAGCACGGTATGGCCACGCTCGACGCCGAGCCGAGCCAAGCCGTTCGCCAGCCGGTTCGACAACCGGTCGATCTCGCGATAGGTGAAGGCACGGTCCTCGCTCGCCACCCAAGGCTTATCGGCGCTGTCGGCCAATCGCCGGGCAAAGACGTGGTAGAGCGTCGTTTCGGCGGTGCCGATGGCGGGAGTCTCGATTACGCGCACGGCCATGGCGGCGCCCTCCCCGTTTTCGATGGCATCTCGCTTTTTCGATCTGGAGATTGCCCTGCGACATCCACGATAAGCGGCCGCGCGCCCGGTGAACAACAAGGAGCGATGCCGCGATAGTCTGGCGTGGCGGTGGGCATGGTCGACCGCATCGCCTCAGGAGGAAGCGCGCTTGTCGCGTGCGCCGTCGGTCAAGCGATCCCAGCAGCCGGCTCTGTCACGGGAGAGCCTGTGCTTCATGATGCGCTGGCTCGGCGTGCGCTCGAATTCCTGGATGATTGCGATGTAGCGCGGATTTTGAAAAGGCGCCAGCCGCTGGCCGAGCCAGGCCGACAACTCCCGCGGATCGATGAGCGCGCCGGGGTTCGGTTTCACGAACAGCTTGATATCCTGCTCTCCGATCTCCGCGGCGACGCCGATCATGGCGCAGTCCTCCACGGCTGGATGCGCGACAGCCACGCGCTCAACCTCCCATGCCGAGACGTTCTCGCCCTTGCAGCGCACGCTGTCCGTCATCCGCCCCAGGAAGATAAGGTTGCCCTGTCGATCGAACTGCCCGAGATCGCCGGTATAGAGCGCGCCGCCCCGCAGCGCCGCGGCCGTTGCCTCGGGATTGCGAAAGTACCCGGAGAACAGCGCGTTCTTGGCGTGCGCGCGGACAACGATCTGGCCGCGCCCACCCGGCGGCACGAGTCGATCGTGGTCGTCGCGGAGCTCGACGGAAAACCAAGGCATCGGCCGGCCGACCGCGCCGACGGTACCGCTGTCGTTGAACGTAGTGAAACTGGAGGCCTCGGTCATGCCGTAGCCCTCGTGGATCCGGACCCCGAAGCGCTCCTCGAAGGGGCGCCAGACGTCCTTGGGACAGCCGCCGCCCCATGCGATCCGAGCTCCATGGCTTCGGTCGAGCGGGCTCAGCGGTTGCTTCATGAGGATCTGCAGGATGCCGCCGAGAAAATGTATATGTGTCGCGCCCTGCTCTTGCGTTTGCTGCAAGAAACGGCCGGCGCTGAAGCGCTCGATCAGCGCCAGGGTCATGTTCCGGATCAGCGGCAGGACGATGATCTGCATTCCCCCGATGTGGTAGAGCGGCTCCCACATCAGGAACACATCGCCATCGCGCGCATGCGATACGAGTGCCGCCGCCTCGCCCGCGAAGCGCAGCATGGCGTGTGAGAGGATCACGCCCTTGGGGTTTCCGGTGGTGCCGGACGTGTAGCAAATCGCAAAGCAATCGGCGGCCTCCGGCAGCGGCTCCTCGAAACTCGCGTCTCTCTCCAGCAATCTCTCGAGCGAAACCTCGGCATTCGCGACACCGTGGGTAATCAGCGGCGCCCCCCGCAGGTCCGCCGCGCTGTCGCGGATGGTCGCCACGAGATCCGCTTCCGCAATCACCATTCGAGGCTCGCAATGCTCCAGGATGTATTTGAGGCCGGGCCCGCGATACTGGACGTTGACAGGAACCCAAGCCACCCCTGCGCGGGCGAGCCCGAAAATCGTCGCCAGTGCGGCGGGGCTGTTGCGCAACATCACGGCGACGCGCTCTCCGCGCGAAATGCCGCGGCTTCTCAGAGCGGCGGCGAAGCTGTCCGCCATTTGCCCGAGCGCTCCGACCGTTATCGCCGTTCCACCGGAGCGCGCAAATGGCCGGTCGGGCTCGTCTCGGCGCCTCGCCGCCAGCAGATGCAGGAACCCTTCTTCGCCGAGCATGACGCGATTTCGGACCCAGGACCGGCGTCGTTCAGCGATTGCGCTTGGCAGCGGCGCGGACCGCGAAGAACTCCGCCATCATGCGCGCGGGCTCGCCGGTGGCGAAGGATTCCCGCTGAATGCGAATCCCGGCATCGAGGCAATCGCGGAAACCGGCCTCGGTCACCTCCCGGAATCGTTGCTTGTTGAGTCGCATCGCCACCGGAGGCTTGGCCGCGAGCTCGGCGCCGAGCGCCAGGGATGCCGGCAGCACCTGCTCCTGGGGCACGACCTTATTGAGAAGACCGATGGCCAGGCACTCCGCCGCGTCCATCATGCGGCCGCTCAAGGTGAGGTCGATGGTGCGTGCGATGCCGATCATCTCGCGCATGATCCACGGGCCGGTCGTGCTGGCAATGCCGGAGTTGATCTCGGGCTGGCCCATCCGCACGTCGGCGTGGCCGATGCGGAAATCGCAAAGCAATGCCACCTGAAACGCCGAGCCGGCGGCGACGCCGTTCAAGGCGGCGATGATCGGCTTCGACAGTGATCGGATGAGGCCGTAGAGATGTTCCCACTCGCGGATCCATTCTTCGGCCCGATCCGGATCGAACTTCATGGTCTCGCTCAGGTCCTGCCCGGCGCTGAAGGCGTGCTCGCCGGCGCCCGTCAATACGATCGCGCCGATGGAGCGATCCGCCTCGAAGGCCACGATCGCCTCCGAGAGCTCGTCGCGCATCGGACGGTGCCAGGCGTTGAAGGTCTCGGGCCTGTTGAGAGTGATGATTGCGACGGCGCCCTGCCGCTCGGTCAGAATGTAGGCTGGCATAGCAGTCACCTTGGGATTTGCCTTCGGCTTGTGGCGCGCCGCGATGGGCGGGAGCCTCGATTGGAGAATGTGCCAGGCGAGATTCGGTGGAACCGGGACTAAGAGTTCACGGTGATCGTCTAGCCCCTGATCGCGTCACGAGCCGCATAGTAGCGAACCAAACCGGGTAAGAACCAGGGCTCCCCGGTGTAGAGGGGCACCGTCGGAAAGCCTCGCCCATCGAACGCCGTTTTCCCATCGGCCGAGCCCGAGACCTGCAGCGCGATTTTATGGCCCAGATAGGTTCCCATCGGCACTCCGGTGCCGCAGCAGCCAAGAGCGTAGTGGACGCCTTCATGGACGCCGATGTGAGGCAAATAATCGAACGTGAACGCGAAGATGCCGCTCCAGCAATGGCTGATCCGGACGTCACGGAACTCGGGAATGAGATCCGAATAGTGCGCGTGCAACACGCGCGCGATCTGCTGGAGATCGCGGTAACGCCGACCAGCATGGCCGCCGATGAGGATGCGGCGATGATCAGGGGAAGGTTGGATATGGAACAAGATCGTCCGCGTATCGAGAACCGGGCGCAATCCCGGCAGGATGCGGCGAAGCCGCTCATGTGGCAGTTCCTCGGTCGCCGCGACGTAGCTGACGATCGGCACCAATCTTCGGCGGAAATGCCGGAAAACCGAGCCCTCGCGTCCGGTATAGGCATTCGTGGCGACAATGACGTTGCTCGCCTCGACCACGCCGCGTGAGGTCGTGACTGCAAAGCCCGCTCCATCCGCGGCGACATCGAGCACGCGGGTCCGGGGTATGATGCGAGCCCCGGCATCGACCGCGCATTTCAGGAGGCCGCGGTGGAGCAATCCGGCATGGATGAGGCCCGTGCCGTGGACCAATTGACCGCCGAAATACGTCTCGCTTCCGACCTCGCGCTGCTGCTGGGCGCGCGACACCATTTCCGTCTCCAAGCCGACGAACGCGCGCATCTTGTCGGTGCCGCGCGCGAGCGCTTCGTAAGCTTTCGGCGAGTGAGCGGCATAGAAACGGCCGTCCCACCGGTCTTGGCAGTCAATCCGCTCCTTGACCAACAGCTCCCTCAGGAACTCGAACGCATTGCCGCCTTCCCGGTAATAGGCAGCCGCCTTGTCCGCACCGAATTTGTGCTCCAATTCCGAGAAGGACTTCTTGAGCGTACGGGTGACATTTCCCGCGTTCTTGGTGCTGGCGCCGTCCCCCGGCAGCCCCGCCTCCAAGACCAGTACCTCGCGGCCACGACGCGCGAGCGTGAGCGCCGCCGATAGCCCCGTGTAGCCGGCTCCGACAATCGCCACGTCCGCGCGCACCGGCAATCCACCTGGCTCCGAGTCCGAGAGCGGGGCGGCCTCGAGCCAGTACGGCGTTGCCTTGAAATCCCGTGCGAGAATCTCGCCGCTCACTGCTGTATCCCCCGACTTGCTCAGCATGAAGGGCAGCGTAGGCATCAGTCTGCGGCGCAATTTACGAGGCCGCAAAGCTTATCAACAGTTATCACCGACCCATTAGTCGGTCAACCGAACCAGAAATCGGTTGCGGCGCTTTCGAAGCTATCCGCTGCGCGCGTGGATGCTCTCCCTCGTCGCCTCTCATGATCCCAGATGCCTACGAATCAATCGACTCGTGCTTCGGCTGAATTTCAAACCAACCCTCAGCGATCCAAGACACCTGCGCGAACGGCGGGGCACGTCACTTGGATCGGCACCCACCCATCGTTCAAAACCAGGCGTCGCGCATCTCGAAGGCCGTGGCATCGCCGGCATCGAGGAGCGCGCATTGGTGCTCGACGAGTGGAACCTCGTTGCGCATATACCAGCGGCAGGCCTGCAGCTTGCCGCAATAGAAGTCGCGCTCGGCCGGCGGCGCGCTCGCATCGAGCCGCATGGCCGCCGCGAGTCCCTGCCGCAGCCAGATCCAGCCGACCACGATGCGGCCGAGCATATCGAGGTAGACGGTCGCGTTCGCGAGGGCGCGCTCGCGATCGGCCTCGGGCACACCGGTCAACCCCGCCGTCGTTCGCGCGGCACGGTCGAGAGCCCGGCCGAGCGCCGCCCGGTCCTCGCCAAGCGCCGAGTGATTGGCCGCGGCAGCGATGGTCTCGCGAATCGCGGCAACCAGCGTTGCGAACGCGCGCCCACCCTCCATCCGTATCTTGCGGCCGAGCAGATCGATCGCCTGGATGCCATTGGTGCCTTCATGGATCGGATTGAGCCGGTTGTCGCGCAGCAGCTGCTCGACCGGATAATCTCGAGTGTATCCGTACCCACCGTGAATCTGAATCGCGAGCTGATTGGCGGCGATGCCATAGTCCGATGGCCATGCCTTCACGATGGGGATGAGGATGCCGAGGAGGAGCGCGGCCCGGCGCCGCTCCTCGTCCAATGGCGCCGTCTTCGCGTCATCGACGAGGCGGGCGGCGGATAGGCAAAGCGCCAGCCCGCCCTCGGCATAGGCCTTCTGCGCCAGGAGCATCCGACGCACATCCGCATGCGCGATGATCGAGATCGGCGGGCGCTCGGGTTCCTTCGCCGCGAGCGGGCGCCCCTGCTGCCGTGTCCGCGCGTAATCGAGTGAATGAAGATACCCGGCATAGCCAAGCATCGCCGCGCCGAGCCCCACGGCGATACGCGCCTCGTTCATCATGTGGAACATGCAAGCGAGACCCTGATGCGGTCGCCCCACCAACCAGCCGACGCAGGGCCGCTCCTCGCCGAAGCTCAGCATCGTCGACACGGTTCCGCGGTAGCCCATCTTGTGGATGAGTCCCGTCAGCGTGACGCCGTTGCGCGCGCCGCGGCCGCCTTTTCCATCGGGAAGATATTTCGGCACGAGGAACAGGGAGATGCCTTTGACCCCCGCCGGCGTGGGCTCCTCAGGCGTTCCCTTGATCTTCGCTAGCACCATGTGAACGATGTTGTCGCTGAGCTCGTGGTCGCCGCCGGATATGAAGATCTTGGAGCCGGTGAGGCGCCACGTGCCGTCGCCCGCGGGCTCGGCACTGGTCCGGAGGTCCGCGAGCGAAGAGCCTGCTTGCGGCTCGGTCAAAGCCATCGTGCCGAAGACACGCCCCTCGAGCATCGGCTTGAGCCAGAACGCGCGCTGCTCGGGCGCGGCGAAATTGGCGACCAGGTTTGCCGCCGCCTGCGTCAGCATCGGATAGGCGCTCGTGGCGATATTGGCGGCCATGAACATGGCCATGACCGCCTGCACGATTGTTTCGGGTAGCTGAGCGCCGCCGTCGGCGGCATTCGCGCGCATCGCCAGGAAGCCGGCGGCCGAGAAGGCGTCGAGCGCGGCCTTCACCGCGGGAATGATGGTGACGACCCTGCCGTCCCAGCTCGGCTCCGCCTCGTCCGAGCGCCGATTGTGCGGGGCGAACTCCGACGCAGCGAGGCGCTCGGCCGTATCGAGCACGGCCTCGAAGGTCGCGCGATTGTGCTCGGCAAAGCGCGGGCGACTCGTCAGCGCCGCGACCGACAGCACGTCGTCGATCAGGAACGAGAGGTCACGGCGGCTGATGATCCGAACCTCTGTCATCTCGGTGCCCCCTGCTGAGAATCAATTCAAGAGCCTTATGCCATATCGATTCAGGGTCTCCTATGAACATGCACCCTTGGTCGCATTGGAGCCCCCTGGTTGGCCCTCTGCTTGACAGTATGGGAAGCGAGCCATAGCGTTTTTCGCATCGGATCCGTATTCCGGTAATCTGTTTGGCTTCTCCGCGCACCGCGTGCATATATCGGGCTCAACGAGAGGAACCGACCCATGGCGAACGTGACCGCGTTGAAGACTTCGGGGCGCGCGGCGGACGAGCAGCAGCTGCGCATCGACCTCGCGGCCGTATTTCGAATGGCGGCACGTCTGGGTTGGCATGAGGCCGTGGCGAACCACTTCAGCCTCGCGGTCTCCGCCGACGGCAAGAAATTCCTGATGAATCCGAAGCGGCGCCATTTCTCGAAAATCAAGGCCAGCGAACTCCTCCTCCTTGACACCGAGGACAAGGGGACGATGAACCGGCCGAACGCACCGGACGCCTCCGCCTGGTGCATCCACGGCCACCTGCACGCCCGGGTGCCGCAAGCGCGTTGTATCCTGCATGTTCATCCGCCCTACACGACCGCGATCGCGTGCCTCGCCGATCCCGAGATCAAGCCGATCGATCAGAACACCGCGCGGTTCTACAACCGCGTCGCGATCGATCTGGCGTACGGCGGCATCGCCGACCACGACGCCGAGGGCGAGCGTCTGGCCGACGCGTTTGGCAATCACAGCCGCATGATGATGGGCAATCACGGCGTGGTCGTTCTGGCCGACACGGTGGCCGAGGCCTTCCACGACCTCTATTATCTCGAGCGGGCCTGCCAGACGCTGATCCTCGCCTACTCGACCGGCCAGAAGCTCAACATCATGCCGCACAAGGTCGCCGAGCATACAGCCCAGGGTTGGCTCGGATACAAGGATAGCGCCTTCGCGCATTTCGCCGAGATGAAGGCGATCCTCGACGAAGAAGAGCCGTCTTACGCCGAGTAGTCGACGACGACCCGCGCTCGGCACGAGCAACACGTTGGCGGCTGCGTAGCATCGAGCGAACCGGCGCCGGCGCGGCGCAGCGCGGGCAATGCCGATCGCGTTGTGTAGACCAGAGCCGCCACGTTGGTGTCGAGCATTCCTTGTAAATCCTCGACGGTGCTATTCTCGAGCCGCGCCAACGGCGCCGTGCCTGCATTATTGATGAGAATGTCGAGGCGCCCGCCCCAGTCGGTCGCTTGCCGCACCAAGCCCTCGATTTCCGAAGTCTTCGTGATATCGGCCGCGATGGCGAGAGCCTGTCCACCGTGCCCCGCGATCTCGCCGACGATGCTGCTCAAGCGGTCCTTGCGCCGCGCCACGAGCACGACGCGAGCGCCGGCGGCGGCCAGGGCCTTCGCGGTCGCGGCGCCGATGCCCGACGAAGCGCCGGTAATGAGCGCAACTTTGCCCGCAAGGGAACCGGTCATGGTCATGAGGATCCTCCAGATTTCATCAACGGATCCGTCTACGGTTTGGCCTCGGCTCAATGTCGACGGCAGATGGCCAGGTAAGACGCACCTCGCCACTACCCTCTTCTTGGGGCACTCCAGATCCTTACGGGGAAGGTCGGCCGCCGAGGGTGCCGCGTCAACCGACTAATTCGGCGCACGCTTGTGATTTTCTCATTCTTGCCACGCGGCCTCATGGCCGACGAGCGTCCCGCGGATATCCGCTACTAGCTCCGGAGGCAGGCGCTTGCGGCGGTGTAGATCCCGATCTTGCCCGCGACGAACGCCCGACAGAGACAGGGAGCCTATCGATTAGCTGGTCCAGCGTCTAAAGAAGATACATTCACGCCTTGCCAGCGTCCGCTCTGAACCTGAAAATGCCGATCTGGGCCGAATCCGCTCCGAGCTCAACGGCGATCTCTGTCGCTGCACCGGCTATCTCGGCATCATCGACGCGATCGAGCGGCTGCTCTTTCGCGTCCGTGGCACCGATCGGCTTGCCCGAAAGGAGACTCGATGACCGACCAACGCAAGACCGCGCTCAACCCGCCCGGAGTCGCGAAGCCTATCCGAGGCTACTACTCGAACTGCGTGCGGGTGAATGCGGGTCCACTGCTCTTCATCGCCGGACAGGTCGCGCTCGATGCGAATGGCCATGTCGTCGGCGGGGGCGACGTGCGCGCTCAAACGATCCAGGCGCTGGAAAACATGCGCGCGATTTTGCGTGCGAACGGCGCGGACATGTCGGATGTCGTGAGCGTCACCGTTTACGTGACCGACATCGCTTTCCTGGATCAGATCACCGACATCCGCATGAAATATTTCCCGAACAATGGGCCTGCGAGCGCGATCGTGCAGATTGCGAGGCTGGCAATTCCCGAGCTGTTGATCGAGATATCCGCGGTCGCCGCAGTTCCCTGACCGTCGACGCCGCGGCGTTCACCCGGAAGCGCCGAGCCATCCTTTGCGCGAGATGTCGAAGATGATCCCGTCTGGGTCTTTGACGTTCCGTTCGAAATTCCAAGCTCGGATCAGACGAGGAATGGGCGCAGAGCCGGAGGCGCGGCGCTCCGATCGACGATCTCCGACGTCCGGCGCGCATAGAACTCCACGCGCATTCCGTCAGGGTCGCGCAGGAAGAAACTGCGCTTGCCGTGGTCGTCGATCCGGTGCTCCACGCCCTGTTTGCGCTCCTTTAGCCGCCGCTCCGAGGATTCGACTTCGGCTTCGCTGCCCAGCTCGAACGAGATATGGTGATAGCCGGCCTGGACCGCGCCATCGTGCGCGCAGATTGCGAGACTGAACGGGTAGCCCTGGTGCGTTCCGCGCAAGCAGGTCACCGAGCCGTCGGAGCCTTCGTGGACGCGGCTGAGACCGCCGACGGTTTCATAGAATTGCACCAAGCGCGGGACATCGCGCGTGGTCAGCACGACATGCGTCACGCGCCGCGGATGGACCGGCGCCGACGCCACGACGCGTATCTCCGGCGCCACATCGTACCGACCCTCCGTGAAGGGCTCGGTCTCGCCAGGCTCCCAACCGCCCGTGATCAGGGCCATCTCGCCTTGCACGACGCTCCGCCAGTCCTTCACGGTGTCGCAGTAGTACTCGACCGTATTGCCGTCGGGGTCGGGCATGTAGATGCTGTGCGCGACCTGATGATCGACCGTCATGTGAAAGGGAATGCCGGCCGCCTTTACGGCACCGATCGCGTCGACGAGTTCCTTCTCGTTCTCCATTTCCCAAGCGATATGGCCGAGCCCGACGGTGGCACCGATCCCTTCGGGGATTTGGAGCAAGCCGTCGCGCCCGTACCGCGCCTTGCCACCGGTGACTTCGATGGCGCCGAGATCATGGGGCGTGTTGCCGGTTCCCAAGAACGTCGCCACCAGATCGGGTTCCCAGAATTCGACGGTCAAGCCGCAGACCTCGTTGTAGAAGCGCTCGAAGCGCTTGAGGTTCCCCACCCACAGGTTGGCATGACCGAGACGCCTGGGTCGAAAGAACGTCTTGCTCACCGACGTCGCCGTGGCTGATTGCGCCATGACCGGAACCTCCTCAAGGCGGACGAGTTGCAGATTGCGCGAGCGAATAGGCGATGTAAAGCGAGGCCGAGCAACCGGCCGCCTGTCCATCTCGTCACGCGCGATGCACGTCTCACGAGAGGTCAACAATGCGCCGGCCACTTTGCATCGCTCTGTCGGAACTCCGACGGCGGCGCTTCGGCGGAGTTGGACGTTGACACCCTTTGCCGTTGGCAGAAATATCGACCATAGATCCTCTGTTGGAGAGGGTTCGAGCAGGGGATTCGGGGAGCGAGAAAATGAAGCGCAGCTGGGCGCGAATGGCCGCCATGGGCGCGGTGTTCCTGATCGTCTCATGGCAGCAGTCCCTGGCCGCAGGATCGGACGTCACGCTGAGGATCGGCTCATACGGCGGCACGTTCGACGCGCTGGAGAAGAAATTCGTCTCCGATCTCTTCACCGAGCACACCGGCATCAAGGTGGAGTTCATCGACGCGGCCCCCACCGCCCATCTCGCCAAGCTGGTCGCCAGCAAAGGCCGCGAGGCCCCCTACGATCTGGTGATCCTTGACGGAGACGTACAGACGCAGGCGATCGACGCGGGCGTTCTGGCGAAGCTC
>DATNIT010000115.1:0-5061 GCA_035604335.1 Allostellaceae bacterium
GCCGGGCACGCGGCGCCGCGCAGACATATCTTATGGACTTCCCGCTACCGCTTCCGCCACGCTGTAGAGATAGCTGGAAGCGGAAGCGGGCAGTCGGCACGATGTCGCGCCGCCGATTGTGGCTGTGTTCCCGGCTGATTGTCGCGCGTGCTCTGTCAGCGACCGGCGAGGCGATAACCTTGGTCGGACTTGCCGAGGCGGCCGGCGGCGGTAAGGGCGGCGAGGCGCTCGTAGAGGGTGGCGGTGCGGACGCGGCAGCGCGCGCGCAGCTCGGCGAATGGCAGCGGGCGGTTGACGTCGGTGAGTGCGGCAGTGATGCGCTCGTCGACGGAACCGGGAGTCGGCGTCTGCGGGGTTCGCGGCTCGATGACCTCGAGCGCGAGAGCGTTGGCGCGCTGAGCGAGTTCGAGCGTCACGCCAGGCATGGCCGGAGCGGCGCGGTGCTCGACGGTCAGGGTGATATCGCCGTTTTCGCGGGGGTCGCGGTTGCGGCGGAGGTAGAGGTTGGAATCGCCCCAGGCATGGAACTCGGAGGAGCCTCGCAAGGCCTGACCGGCGCGGACGTGGCCGGCGCCCTTCTTGGCGTGGTGGACGACGATGACGGCGATGGCGTGGCGGCGCTGCAACTCGCGCAGATAGGCGAGCAGCGGCGCCACTTCGCCGCTGGCGTTCTCATCGATGCGATGCAGGCGCACGAAGGGATCGAGGACGAGCAGGCGCGGGCGCCATTTGGCGACGGTCGCATCGAGGCTTTTGCGGTCGGCCTCGAGATCGAGCCGCACGGTGGGTGCGGTGATGACCTGGACGTCGAGATCGGCGAGGCCGAGGCCGGCGGCGGCGCAGATGCCGTCGAGCCGCCGGCGCACGATGTGGAGCGCGTCCTCGGCGGCGTAAAGCAGAACGCGCCCGGCGCGTGGCACGGCGAAGCGACGCAGGCACGGAACGCCTGCCGCGACCGCGACGGCGAGGTCCAGGGCGAGGAAGGATTTGCAGCACTTGGGTTCGCCGCCGATGATCCCGACCGCCTGCTCGGACCACAGCCCGCTGACGAGCCAGCGCTGGTCCTCGGCGCGATCGGCAAGGCGCCAGGCGGGCTCGACGGGCAACAGGTTCATCGCCGTCGCCCTGCTGCGGCCTTGGCGTCGGCAGCTGGCGGGGCGGCACACGTCTCCAGGAACAGCTTCTCGTCGATCTGCCGGGCCTCGCGCTCGGCAGCATATGCGAGCAACTCGCCGGCCATGTTCATGAGGGCGCGCAGGTTGCCCTGGGCGTGATCGCACAGCGTCGCGATCAGCTCCGGAGTCATCAGCTTTACGGCGCCGGCCTTGTGCAGCGCCTGCCTGAGACATTCCTGGAGTTCGTCCGGGGTGGCGCGCTCGATCGCCAGGCGCACCCGCATGCGGCTTGCGAGGGGGAGGAACTCATCGGATCGCAAGCGTTCGAGGAGCCGACCGTCGCCGGCGAGTACGACCGTGAGCAGGATGTGCGAGTCGAGCCTGGTGGAACACAACAGGCGCAACTCGGAGAGAACGGTCGACAGCATCTCCTGCGCCTCGTCGACGACCAGGACCGGTCGCGCCAGCGAGGCGTCGATGTGGGTCTGCCAGCGCTCGCGCAGCACCTTGGCGCCGGCCCAGCGGTTGTGGGGGCGGAGCTCGACGCCGAACATGTCGCCCATCTCGCGATAGAAATCGGCGAGATTGGCCTGGGGCCGGCTGCACAGGCCGATCTTGACGTCACGCTGCTGCGAGAGCCGCTCGGCGAGAATGCGCAAGGTGACCGACTTGCCTGTGCCGGGAGCCCCGGTGACGAGGGCGAAGCCGCCTTCGCCAACCAGCTGCTGGACGCGCCAGCAGAACGACTCGATGCGCGGCGTGGCATGGAGCGCCTCGACCGGCACGTCGGGCGCAAACGGGTTCCATTTGAGGCCATAGAGCGCGAGCAGCTTCTTGTTCACGTGTCGTCTCCTTGCTCGTCCTTGGGGAGATAGGGCGGCGGCAGTCCGGTGGCTGCCTGCCGGTCAATTAGCCGGGCGAGCAGCGGCGCGATGCCGGTCGCCGGCTTGACGTCGATGGGCTCGGGCGAGATCGGATCGAGCGAACGGCGCAGGCCGCTGGCGTTCTCGGTCTTGTCCTGGGGATAGAGCCGGGACAGCGCCTTGCCAGTGTGTTCGTCGACGAGGTGGACGAGGCCGAGATCCCAGCCGGCGTAGCGGACCTCGATGCGGGAGAGATGGCGGTAGCGGTTTGGAATCTCGAAGCGGCGCCCCTCGATGACGACAGTGCCGTCGCTCTTGCGCTGCATGCGGTGATCGGTGCGGGTGAAGGCGAGGCGTAGCGTGTCGCTGTCGGGGCTCGGCCGCGTCACCTCGGGACCCCCCCGCGAGGAACCGCGTGAGAGGGGCTTCGCCGATCTCGGAGTGGACCTTGCGGTTGTACTCGTACTCGACCCAGGCCTGCGTCGCCTCGTTGAGGAAGGAGAGCGTGAGATCGGGCAGGTGTTCCAGCATGGCGATCAGCCGGCCCTCGACCGGACCCCAGAACGCCTCCTGCTTGGCGTTCTGGTAGGGGCTGTAGGGCAGCGTGGTCTGGTGCAGGATGCCGAGCCGCGCGAGTCCTTCGGTGATCTCGGCTGCCGTCATGGCAGCGCCGTTGTCGCTCAGCGCCGAGCGCGGCAGGCCGCGTTTCTGGAACGCCTGCGACAGGCCATGCGCGATGGTCTCGGCACTCTCGGCCAGATACCACTGAAGATGACAGGCGAGCCGCGAGCGATCATCCAGCACGCCGAACAGGATCGGGGTCTGCCACTCGCCGCGCGCGGTGAGCACCTTCCTGGAGCCGTGGTGACAATCCCAGTGCCATAATCCATTCACGTACGCGGCCTCGTAGCTGCGCACCTCGCGGTCGAAGAGGCGCGCCTCGGCGCGGTCGGCGCCTGCGGTCTGGCGCGACGTGACGCGCCGCCGCTTGTCGAGACCGTTCGCCTTCAGGAACCGGCGCAGCGTCGCGTAGGACGGCGCCGGCTTCAGATCGGACCTGGTCTCGGCGAGCGCGACGAGATTGTCGTGATGGAGCTGGATGCTCCAGCTCTTGTGCGCGGCGTACTGCGCCAACACGGCCTGGCGCACCGCCTCGCTCATCGCGGGCTGCTGGCCGGCATCGGTGCGCAGCTTGCGGCGCAAGACGCCGACCGGGTCGCTACGCTCCTTCAAGGCGCGATAATACCAGCGCTCGATGGTGGAGAAGCCGAAGCGGGCAGGATCGCCGGTGATGGGGTGCCGCCACTGGCGCCCGGCAAGCGCCTCGATCTCGGCGCGCAGCTCGCCTTTGGGCGGCGGCGCCGCCAACAATTGTCCAATCACGGAGAAGCGCAGATGCGCCCACCGCTCATGGACTCGGGGACCTCGTGCCTGCTGGATCACGCTGGCGCTCCTCTGGAACAGGGCGCACAGACGGTAGATCGAGGCCTGGATTGCCGGCGACGAGCATCCTCTGCGGATCGGGGAAGGCCGTTATCGAGCGTGCCTGTCGCCTCCGGTGATCGGGGCGATGAAGCGCAGCAGCGCAATGAGCCGCTCCCCGCCACGGCCGGTGAAGCGCTCGATCAGCGAGGCCGGCAGGCGATCCTGATCGACCGGCGGCATGAATGCGGCCCGGCCGATCTGCCAGAACGGGCTCGCCGTGAAGGTGTCGCGCCACCACTCCCGCCAGCGCTCGACCGTGCGGCGGTCGACGCCAACCAACCCGGACAGCTGTCGCATCCGGGCGGCGGTTGCGCCCTCCCGCATGATCGCGATCAGCACCACCATGGCGGCGAGATAGACCTTGCGCCCGAGGAACCGCAGCGACGGCGGCGTCTTGCGTGTGCGGCAACCGTCGCGTGCGCAGCAGAAGCTGAAGCGCCAATCGTGCTCATCGCCGAGCCCGGCCGGACGGCCACGCGGCTTGCGGCGATACTGGGCGGAATGCACCACGCTCCCGCACAGCAGGCATCGCCCCCGTCGCGCCGCGATGGCGATGTCCCGATCAAAGACGAGAAGCAGCTCATGGAATGTGGCGTCGGCCAGCAGAGTTGAATACAACGGATGCGTCCTTCTCGGCTCAAGGTCATTGACCACGATGGCCAAACCCGGACGCAATGATCCCTGCCCCTGTGGCAGTGGCAACAAGTACAAGAAGTGTTGCCTTGCCAAGGAGGAAGCGGTCGAACGCGAGCAGCTTGCCAAGGCCGAAGCCAGGCGCGCCGAAAGCGCCGCCGCGCATCGCTTGCAGCTTGGTGAGGTGAGAGCCGCCATTGCGGCGCGGCTCTCCGGGGCCGAGGACGCTGACGACGACGAGCTGACCATCGCGTCCAACGCCGCCGCCGGCCTCGTCCGCGCCGGCAAGCTCGACGAGGCCGAGCAGGCCGCCCGCGACCTCCTGGTGCTGTTCCCCGACGTGCACGATGGCTACGATCGCCTCGGAATGGTCTACGAGGCCCGTGGCGAGAACCGGCAGGCTGCCGAGTGCTATCGGAAGGTGATCGCGTTCATCAGGGAGCATCCCGACGACTACGACCCCAACTTCGAGGACGTGTTCGTCAAGCTCGTGGATCGGCTCGACCCGCCAGTCTGAACCTGATCGTTGCCGTTCGCGCTCCGTGAGGGCGCCACCCACCGCACCTTCTCAGACCGTAATCAAACCGCCCCGCATATGCCCTGAAATTACGCGCCCAGGGTTACGAGCGAAATCCGCGCAACGAGGCGAGCGGGTTCTTCAAGCCGATGGGCGCTTCACTTCACCAACGACGGCTCCGGCGTGGAGTCGGTCCGCGTCGGCAAGATCGGATACTGCACGTCGGGCAACTGTCCGGTCAGGGTTCGGAGGAAAGCGACGATCTCGTCCTCTTCCGCGTCGGTCAGCCTAGCGCCGAGCTGAGACGAGCCCATCACGCCCACCGCCTGCTTGAGGCTCCACACCTGGCCGGAATGGAAGTAGGGCGCGCGCAACGCGACGTTGCGCAACGGCGCAGCGCGGAACACATATTGGTCGCTCGGCGTCCTGCTTACATCGAAGCGGCCCT
>DATNIT010000116.1:0-4204 GCA_035604335.1 Allostellaceae bacterium
CGCCCTGGTTGCTATCGTCTCTGCCGATCCGCAGTTCACCACCGATCTGTTTGACAAAAGACTGGATGATCCGCATTCCTAGTCCTTTGCGATTGGCTGGATCAAAACCCTGCGGCAAAGCCGGTCCGTCGTTGGCAACGGACAGCGCGTAGCCCGTTTCGGAATTGGGTTCGAGGTTGACCGTGATCCGGCCGGTACCGTATTTGACGGCATTGGTGATCAGTTCGTTGGCGATAAAGCCGAGCGGAATGGCCGTGACGGCCGGTAACTCGATTTCGATCCCTTCCGCGACAACGGTCCGCTTTGGGTACTCCGAGGACAGCATGATGGAAAAATCGCGACAAATATCGTCAAGGAATTGTTTGATCGCAAAGGTTTCCACGCCATCGAACGAGTGGAGACGGTGGTGAATGCTTCCGATCGTGGCAATGCGATCGGCCGCGGAGGCCAGCTGCGAAGCCACCTCGGCATTCTCCGTCGTCCGGCTTTGCAGTGAAAGCAGGCTTACGATCATTTGAAGGCCGTTCAACAGCCGGTGATCGGACTCCTGGGTCAAGACCGTCTGTCGCTGGATTAACCCTTCCTTTTGGCACAGCAGAGCCTCTTCCTGGGCAAGTTCCTGCCGCAGCCCGCTTTCAGTGCGCCTGTGTCTTTTTAATTCCAATTCATAGCTAGCGACAGTACGGCGCTCGCCCGTATCAAAAATGACGCTCAGCGGCGCACTCGCACTCGATGGCGAATATTCGGTGGTCATTTTGTCACCCCACCCGTGTCCCAACTTCATTGCTTGGAGACACGCCCGGACTAAAACTGAATTCCAAAACCGAGACTGCAAAACTCCTTTGTTACAAATCAGTCGTTTACGAAACCGGACGTCGGTTTCCAGGCCTTGCGCTGTGGCAACGATCCAACGGGTCTCACGTTCGTGAGTCTCCTAGTAGTATGAGGTTGTCACAGTCCGAGAAGGTAGTCTGAGCAATTTTGACCACTCGGGCAGCCTGTAGCCCACGGATTGAGGACCGATTTGGGTCAATCGCCACCAGGGTCAAGCCAGGAGAAAATCCGCCTATGTTCGCTGTATCCCAGCAGCGGAAGTAAAATGAAAGCATTGACCTCTGCCGCGGTGGATTCAGGCTCCCACCATCAAGGCCGCGCGCTAATGGGTCCACGCCCTAGAACGTCTGATACGACTGCCCGATCTTGCCGCCGACGCGGGCAAAGCCGGTGCGCGCCGGCTCGTATTTTTCGTTAATGTTGAGCGCCTTGGCGTAGGAACCCGCCGCCTTTTCCTTTTGCCCGAGGCGCTCGTAAGCGAGTCCGCGGCTGGTCCAGGCCTGCAGATTCAAAGGCTGCATCTGCACCGCGTCGTCGAGATCGGCTGCCGCCGACTTGGCGTCGCCGACCGCGAGGTAACTGAGCGCCCGCGCCACGCGCGGCTCCGCCTTCTGCGTGGCGAGCCCGATGGCCGTGGTGAAGTCGTCGATCGCGAATTGGTCCTGATGCTGGCCCTGATAGAGCAGGCCGCGATTGTAGTAGGCCTGCGGATCGTCGGGCTTGAGCGCGATGGATTTGTTGAAGTCGCCGAGCGCCTGTACGCCGCGGCCCTGCTGGCGGTAAACGATGCCGCGGCCGACATAGGCGGATGCGTAGGAGCCGTCGATCGCCAGCGCTTTGTTGTAGTCGGCCAGCGCCAGATCCGGCTTGCCGGCTTGGCGGTAGAGCAGGCCGCGGTTGGCATAGGCCTGCGCGTAATTGGCATCGAGGCTGATCGCCTTGGTGAAATCGGCAAGCGCCTGTTCGGGGTGCCCGGTCTCGGCAAAGACCGAGCCGCGCACATTGTAGGCTTGCGGATCGTCGGGATGCTTTTCAATGACCTCGGTCAGCGACGTCAGATTGGATTGCGACGGCGTATAGACGGTCTCATCCTTCTCGGACGACGAATTGCCGAAAGACCCGCAGCCGGCGAGCGCCAACGCGCCAAGCACAGCAATGGCGACCGCCGGGCGTCGCGAGGCGATACGCCGTTGTCGCCGCCTGCTTCTTACGACTGCCGGTCCTGTCATCCGATGCCCCGTGGCACCGCGCCCGCTTTCGCGCCTCGCGCAGGAACACTAGAGCGCGTCCAGGAAAAGTGGAAACCGGTTTTCCGTCCGGACGCGCGATAAAACAAGAAGTTAGAGCGGGATGACGATTCGAAGATAAGTCATCCCGATCTAGCCCAAGCCCGCCAAAACAAAGGCGCGGGCAAAATCAGCCCGCGCCGTCGGCAAAAAACGTTCGCGATGTCTCAACCAAAGCGGGGCGGGCGCGGCGGTCCGGACCTGGCGGCACCGGGGCCGGTGGTCGGCTTCGGCTTCATCGGCAACAGGCCCTCGCGCTGCAACCGCTTGCGCGCCAGCTTGCGGGCGCGGCGGATCGCTTCCGCCTTCTCCCGAGCCTTTCGTTCCGAGGGTTTTTCGTAATGGCCGCGAAGCTTCATCTCGCGGAAAATGCCCTCGCGCTGCATCTTCTTCTTCAGCGCCTTGAGGGCCTGGTCGACATTATTGTCGCGAACAAGAACCTGCACGCATCCTCCTCGTCAGTGCGCTCAGCTAAGTGCGCTTAGTGAATGGAATGGCGGTGCAGGCGTTCACAGCTGCGCCACGTTGCCGCGGTCTCTAGCAGATATGCCAAGCCAAGTCCACACGCCGCGCCGCTGCCGTTTACTCGGCAAATACCCGCGTCACATGCCCCATCTTGCGGCCGGGCCGCGCGGCGGCCTTGCCGTAAAGGTGCACGGCGGCGCCGGGCACCGAAAGCCAGGCGCGATAATCCTCGACCTCGCTGCCGATGAGGTTGACCATTTCCACGCGGCCGTGGCGGACCGGTTTTCCCAGCGGCCATCCGGCCACCGCCCGGACGTGCTGCTCGAATTGCGACACCGAGGCGCCGTCCAGCGTCCAATGGCCGGAATTGTGCACCCGCGGCGCGATCTCGTTGACCAGAAGGCCGCCCTCGCGCAGCACGAATATCTCCACCGCCAGCACGCCGACATAGCCGAATTTGTCGGCGATCGTTTCCGCAATCCGCCGCGCCTCAATCGCCGCGGCGTCGGAGACCGCGGCGGGCACCCGCGAGACCTTCAAGATATGGTCGCGGTGCTCGTTCTCGGTGACGTCGAAACACTCCACCGTGCCGTCGCGCCCGCGCGCGGCAATCACCGAAACTTCGCGCGCGAACGGAATGTAGGCTTCGAGGATGCAAGGCTGGCCACCGACCGCGCGCCAGGCGGCTTCGGCATCGGTGCCGTTCTCGATCGTCGCCTGGCCCTTGCCGTCGTAACCGAACCGGCGCGTCTTCAGCACCGCGGGCCGTCCGACCCGATCGAGCGCCGCGGCAAGCTCCGCCGGCGCGCTGACCGCGGCAAAGGGAGCGGTGCCGATGTCGAGGCCGGCGACGAAGCTCTTTTCCGCGAGGCGGTCTTGGGTCGTCGCCAAGACTTTTGGATCGGGCAGCACCGGAAGGCGCGCAGCAAGAAATGTCGCGGTCTCCGCCGGCACGTTCTCGAATTCGTAGGTGACGACGTCGACATTGGCGGCAAAGCGGTCGAGCGCCTCCGTGTCGGTATAATCGGCGCAGGTGGTGCGGTGCACGACATCGAAGGCGGGCGAGTCGGGATCCGGTGCCAAGACATGGCACTTGAAGCCGAGGCGCGCCGCGGCGAGCGCCAGCATGCGGCCGAGCTGGCCGCCGCCGAGGATGCCGATCGTGGCCCCCGGCTCGAGAACGCGAGCGGCGGTGCTCACCCCTCGGATTCCTTAGGTCGTTCGGCGACGGCGGCCGTCTGGCGCTGCCGCCAGGCTTCGAGGCGGCTGCCGAGCGCCGGATCGCTCAGCGCCAAGACGCTTGCCGCCAGCAGCGCGGCATTGATGGCGCCCGCTTGCCCGATCGCCAGCGTCCCGACGGGAACGCCCGGCGGCATCTGCACGATGGAATAGAGCGAATCGAGCCCGGACAGCGCCTTCGATTCGATCGGTACGCCGAACACCGGGAGCGAGGTGAGGGCGGCGGTCATGCCGGGCAGATGCGCCGCGCCGCCGGCGCCGGCGATGATCACTTGAAAGCCGGCGGCTTTCGCCCCTTTGGCGAAGGCGTAGAGGCGTTCCGGCGTGCGGTGGGCGGAGACGATGCGCGCATCGTAGCGAACGCCGAGCGCGTCGAGCGT
>DATNIT010000117.1:0-5311 GCA_035604335.1 Allostellaceae bacterium
GCGCGGCAGATACGGCCGCAGCCGCATCGCCGCCGCCATCACCCGGTACCGGATGATCACCGTCCTTTCGGCGCGGTGCTCCACCCGCGCCGCCGCGCCATGATTCCCGTGCTTGGTGTGCGCCCGCGCCAGGCTGGCGAGTCCCTTCGGCGTGCGCGCCCCGGTGCTTTTGCCCCCGTGCAGGCGGCACCGCCCGTTCGCCATTACCGGCGCCCGGCAGGCGCAGCCCGTCCGCCGCGCCTTCGCCCCGCACCGCGGCGCCAGGTTGGGGTTGCCGCGCGGGTTGCCGCTGCGCAACGGGCCGTCGCGCCCACCTTGTCGCAGCCCGGTGGCGGGCTGTTGCAGGGGAGCCTGCCCCGGCAGCGCGTCAATGGCGTCCGGGACGGCGGCGGTGGGGGAAGCGGCTGTGATAGAGGTCATCTGCGATCCTGAGTGCCAAAAGGTTAGTTTAAATATTCTAACACAAGCGACCCCTCCTGCGCCAGCCAAATTGCCATTGCGCCGCGCTGCCACCCCACGCCAACGCTCCGGCAATCGTTTGGCGGCGGCATCGCGAGAAGAAGGTTTTAACGCAGATACAAGCAGATGCACGCCGATGCACGCAGATAAGGATCGCCCGGATGAGCTGTCGGGGCGCATCTTCAGCCGCGCCTTGACCGGACCCAAAGCGGCGTCGTTGGAGAGCGCTGACCGGCACAGCGACTGCGGCAGGCGCCTACCACCGTGCGAACGATGCGCCCTGCACCACCTGTCGGCGGGCATGATGCCAGGGTCTGTCGGCTGCCCGCCGTTCGCGTTTCGACCTCGCGACGCTCGCCAGCGATGCCCAAAACCGTGTGGCGATGGGGTATGCCCTCTAGGCTCGGTGTTGGGTCAGTTTGAATGCCGGCATGGGTGGATAGCCGTCATTTCCGTTCCGTCGGGCACGCGACACCTATGCGCCCGTTCCAGTCATTCAGATCGACGGCTACAGTGTCGGAACCGGACATTCTTTCAGGTAGACACCCGCCAGCGATCGGCAACGAAGCCGAGGCCGGATAGACAAAGCTCGGGAGCGAGACAGGTGCCGAACCTTTGGAAGCGATTGTCAGATAGCGCGAGGCGGCTCTGTGCTCGCGCTTCGCAACTGGTGAATGCGGGCCGGCGATCCCCCCGTCAGACAAGCTCGAAGCCAGCGGAGGCGGCGTCGAGTAACGTTGCGCGCGTGGCACGCCACTGATCGGCAAACGCATCATAGCCGGCGGTCGGCAGGCGCTGATCCCGGCCAAGCGCGTGCAGGAGATCGAGGCTCCTGCCGCGTGGCTCCGGCCCGAGCTTGCCGGCCGCTGCCAGATAGCGCGCAAAACTACCGCTCACGCTCGGGTGCACGTCCCGCGCAATCCTCACGGTCAGGAGCCCTTCAAGCTCAGGATCCGACTGAAGACGTTCCACAACCGCAAGATTGGTGATCGGCTGCGCGTCGAACCCCGAGCGCCGGGGACGGGTCACCATGGCTTCCAGGAGCGCGCAAAAGGTCGCGGTGTCTGCACGACGTGCCGCGACACGAACGGCCACGGCCCAATCCGCGAAGTCGTGGCCGAGCTCGTCGGAGTTGGTGATGAGCGGCAACACGTTGACTTCGGGAGCGAAGACCGCGAGCGTGATTGCGGTTGGGGTGGAGGGCATTGCCGTGAATCGGTCGACCAGGCCCTGACGTACCACAGAGTCGCCAGAGAACTGATCGCGCAGGATAAGCCCGATCTCCGCATTGATCATCGCCCGGTCGTTTCTACTATCGCCGATGTCGAGCGCCTCCCAGCAGCGCGCGACCAGGAGGTCGCTGCGCGGTCGCTCGGCCGCAAGCGCGCGCAACGCCGCCGGCGTGCGTGGGATCTCGCCCTGCTCGGCGAGCGCAAGGAACGCCGCGCGGGCCTCGGGCGAGGCGCCGGGAGCCGCCGACAAGATCTCGGCGAGCCGGCTACTGCGTCCGCGCGTATTGAACCGTTCGGCCAAGCTCTCGCCGAAGGCGGCCTTGAGGTCGCCGAACCGCTCGCAGACGAGCCGCTCGACCGTGGGAACGCCTTCTAAAAAGCCTCCGGTCTCGAGCGCGACTGGTTTGCCGTGATCGTCGAGCGACACAAGGGCGTCCAGGCTGCCGATCGTCACCACGCCGGCCAACCCGGCTGCGCGGACCGCCTCGTGGTTGCTGCCGCGCGCGACTACCATGGCAAGCAGCGCCGCCTTTGCCGCATCGTGCGCTGCAGGCGGCAAGGAGCGGTAGTGGGCTATCACCATGCGCACGCGCAGCTCAGCATCAGTTTCGAGCATGCACTGGCCGAGCACCGCCTCGAGCGCGGTTCCGGCTGCACCGGTTGCCGCGACCTCGACAATCTGGGTGCGAAGATCGACCGGCAAGGGCGTCGCCGCGCCTAACAGAAAGCTTACGAAGTCAGGGTCGTCCGCATAGGGACCCGCAATCGCCGCCAGCGGCGCGTCCGCTTCTCGCATGCGCGTAAGCGCGAGCGCGCGGACCTTCGGGTGAGCGCCGAAGGAACGGAATAGCGGATAGGAGGGGTCGAAGATACCGCGCAGCTGGGCCGGAAATGCGAGGATCGCTGCAATGGCGGCATCGTCGGTGTGATCGCAGCCGCAAGCCTCGAGCCCAGCGGCGAGCAGGTCGCGCCGGATGTCCTCGCGCGCACCCATCCGGATTAGCCGCGCACGCGCCGCTGCCTTGTCGGGCATAATTTTAGCAATCAGCGCCATAAGATCGCCGCAGTCCTCGTCGTTCGCGTCCACAAGTGCGTCGATGGCAGGCTTGACTGCCGGATGGTCGCGTCCCCAGCCGGCGAGCAGAGCGCTTACCGCCCAGTGGCGATCGAGCGACGTCTTAGCCTCGGCCAGGACACCGATCAGCGCGTCCGCGACCGGCGCGTCTGCGACCTGCGCCACATAAGCAGAAACATTGCGCAGGTTGAGGAGACGATTTTTGGGATCGCACCAATAGGCGCTCGCTGCAGCCCGGATCGCGGGGTCCGCCTTGGCGAATCGGCCGACCTGCGCCCAGAGGCGCTCGTTACCCATGACGGCGAAGGGATAATCTCGATCGAATTCCGACAGAATCCAGGCCCGGACATCGGCGCGTTCGGTTGGGCACTCCATGAGGTAGGCGATCGCCACATCATATTCCCACGGCGAGTCAAAGCTGCCCGAGGTGCGCCGCAGCGCCCCTTCGACAAGCACGTCGTCGCCCGGCCAGTACTTCATCAGCATTGCCGCGGCGAGCTGGTGATGGGGATAGGAGAGGTCTGACCAGAAATTCTGGCCTCGTAGCACCAACTCGCGCGCTGCCTCGGGCGCCGCATTGGTCTCGGCGAGACCCAGAATCCCGACAAGGCGGAGCTCACCGCCGTGCGACCGGTACGCATCTTCAAATAGCGGCGCCGCTTGCGGCGTATTCGGCCAGCCGAGCGCGAGGCTTTCGAGCATCGCTGCCGCCGCCGTGAGGTCGCGCGTGCGCGCGAGCCAGTCCAGCAGACGCTGGCACGCCTCGCTCGACGACGCGAAGGCCTGTGCATAGGAGGCAGCGGCGGCGCGCTGCACGCCGCGATCCTCGTCGTGCATCGCTTGCCAGAGCGTGTCCTGGAGCGCTGCAGTCGGGCTCCAGCCGCCGAGCTCGCTGATCAGTGCCGACCGATGGCCGAGACGCGCGGGCAGCCAGCGCTCGAGCCGCTGCTCGACATTGGCCTTGAGCGCAGGATCGGCGAGCCCCTTGAGCACCGATGCCAGCGCCTCGCGGCGGGCCGGAAGCCAGTCCTCCGTCTCGACTCGTCGAATGGTCGCAAGCGCCAGCCGCTTCGCGGTTGTGGGCGAGCGATACGCGGCGCCGAACGCGACGTCGCCGAGAAGCGCCTCCTTATGAAATCGCAACAGTTCGTCGGGCTCGGGCTCCTCGATGATCGCGACGAGCTGGTCGAACTCGTCGCGCCGCTGCATCCTGCAGAGCAGGTTGGCGATGACGTTGCGCCAGCGCCCATCGCCCGAACGGGCGCGCACGAACGCCTCGATCTCACGAAACGGCCAGCCGCCGACATGCTCGGCGCCAAGGAATTCCTCGAAGCTTGCGTGAACGAACCCCACTTCGCCCGGTGCCTTCTCGACGATCAATCCCTGAGTCTCGGCATTGACCGAAAGGATCTCGCCCGCGGCGGCCGCGGCAGCAGTATCGGCGAGGTCGAAGCCTTGCGGCGAGACGAGGTAGGCGCGCAGGATCTCCTGCGCGGCGGCAACCGACATGCCGGCATCGGCCGCCCCTTCCCGTACCGCGAAGGCCAGCTTGGCAATCGCCGCCCGCCGCTGATCGGGGTCGGTCGCATGGCGGAAGCGAGGCTCGGTATCGCCCGACGCGGTCGCGCGGCTGACGGGATGGACCTCGAGCAGCACCCGGACAAGCTGGTCGTAGACATCACCCCTGGTCCGCGGGAGGATCTGGCCGCGCAACGCCAGCGTGACAAGGCCGATTAGTAGCAACGGCACCGCCGCGAGCGCCCCAAGATTCGCGTCGCGCGCAAGCTCGGCCATGAACCGGCCTGTGTGGAGGCTGCCATCCGACAGTCCCGTGCTCGCAGGGCCGGTCGCTCCATAGCGCTGGAACCACCGCCCGGCGATGGTGGCCTGCTGCGCTAGCGACAAGGGCGCGATCGCGCCGCGCTTCCAGTTGGCCGGAAGCATGCCGATACGGCTGAGGCCGCGCGGCCGGCCGGAGACGATGACGGGAACGCCGTGCGCCTCGACGGTGGTGACGAGCGCACTCAGGGTGGAACGCGCGGCCTGTTCGTTGCCCCACTCGTCGAGACCGTCAATGAGCAGCAGGACACGCCCGTCATCGATGGCACGGTCGAGCAGATCGACGATCGAGTGGGTGAGGAGTTGTTCGAGCGAGCGCCGGAGGATTTCCTTGATGCCGATCTGGCTTCCGTCGTGCGCGACCTGCGAGGACCATCGCGCGAACGGGATGTAGATGGGAGTATGCTGTCCCCAGCGCGCGGCAAGCTCGGGAAAATGCGTGTGGCCGTGGAGCAGATCGAGCGCGATGACGCGTAGGAGTGTGCTCTTGCCGCAACCGGCGTCGCCGAGAACCACCAAGCGGTCGCCATCGCCGAGCCATTCGGCAAGCGACAGGCGCCGTATACGGCTAGTGTTCGCCGTCGTTGATTCTGCGGCCAATCTCTGAATCGATCTCTCTGGCACCGTCGGAGATGCATCGTGACCGCGAAACAACCTGCCGTGAAGAGGTACATCATCAAGCTCAGCGACGAAGAGCGCGAGCGGC
>DATNIT010000118.1:0-8800 GCA_035604335.1 Allostellaceae bacterium
AGCAGCGCGATGCCCACGGCCGCGAGCCGGTCGCGGGCGGCGACCTTCACCCCGATCGGCAGCGTGCTGAGCTCGGCAATGATGAGAGCCGGACGCGGCTTCCGCAGCAGGGTCTCGACAGTCGCGGCCAGCGCGGCCGCGCTCGGCAAGCTGGTCAGGACGATCTCGGCCTGATCCGCGACCTCGCTCGCGGAGCGCGCTGCCACGCCGCCGGCTGCAACGAAGTTGGCAATTCGACGCGCATCGATGTCATAACCCACGACCGCCGTACTCTGCTTCAAGAGATTGCCGGCAATCGCCGAGCCCATGATCCCAACGCCGATCAGCCCAACCGTCATCGGGCGCTCCCTGTGCCGAGACCGATCGCGCGAATGCCTTCGATCATGGCAGCGACGGAGCGGCGGACGATGGCGGTAAAATCGCCGCCGACGCGGCTGTGATAGATATATTTGCGCACGGCGTAATAGAAAAGGCCGCCGTGCATGACCCAGGCATGCTCCAGCTCGAGCTCGCTGATCGGCACGGCATCGGGGTCCGCGAGGCCGCAGGCATGACGAAGCTCGGCGCAGATCGGCTTCAGGATTCGCGCCTCCACGATCCGGATGTAGCGCCGATTGATGCTGTTGCCCATCAACGCGGAGAGCATGTAGATGCGAATCCACTCGTAGGTGTATGTCGCACGCGAATAGCGTTCGTAGAATTCCAGCAGACGGTCCTCTAGCCGCCGCGAGCGATCGTGGATGAGTTCGCCCCAGGAGGGGTCGACCCGCTTCAGGAATACGTCCGCGAAGACGCGCTCGATCAGCGCCTGCTTGGTCGGGAAATAGCGATAGAGCAGCGGTTGCGTGATGCCGAGACGCTCGGCGAGTTGCCGGGTCTGCCCGCTGAACCCGACTTCGGCGAAATACCGGATGGCGCCCGCCAGGATCTCCTGCTCACGGTCGGCGGCGGCGAGCCGGCGGCCCCGGCGCGGCTTCGGCAGCTTCAGCTTGGGCGCCGGCGCTCGGCGGCGCTTTGAGGGAGGCAATCGGCGGGCTCCGGAATGCGCGAGTCGCGCGAAAGAATCCGTCCGATCGATAAGTGATTGGCGAGCGAGCGTCAATGGCGGGGACTCGGCACCCGGCAGCCGCCCGGACCGACTATTCAGCCGCCGCCGAGACGCCAGTCGCCTTGTTGAGTCGAGGCACCACCTCGCTCGCCATCAGCTCCATCGAGCGTCGACCGAGCTTGGCATCGGCCCAATCATGACCGGCGTAGAGCAAAGTGCCGAAATCCCCGGTGTTCTCCCGAAATGCCAGAAGCTGATCCACAACGCTGTTCACGGTTCCGCAAATCACCAGGGAATCCAGGACGTAGTCGAGCGTGATGGCGGAATCGGGCATAGCGCGGTCGCGCTTGAAAAGCTCCGGTCGGCCGTTCCCGATGAGCTTGCGCATGAGATTGCGGAAATAGAAGCGGTAGGGACTGCCCTCCTCCTTGGCGTAACGCCGCGCAGTCGCGTCCTCGTCCGCCACGAAAATGCTCTTGGCGACCCGCCAATCGCGCCGATCCGCCACGCGGCCCGCGTTCTTGCAGCCCTCCTCGTATTTCGGCCAGTGAGAGGCGACCCAGGGCGGCTGCAGGAAGTTCGCGGAGATCGGCGTCCACCCGCGCTCGGCCGCGGCAATCACGCCCTTCGAGAACGGCGCCACCGCCGTCACCACGATCGGCGGGTGGGGCTGCTGGTAGGGTTTCAAGATCGCACCCTGACCGATTTCGATGTCGAGGGTGCGCTCCGTGGTCACCTTCCAGAACTTGCCCTCTAGCTTGTAGGGCGGCTCGGTCGACCAGAGCTTCAGCACCATGTCGATCGCCTCGACAAACATCGCTGTGCGGTCGTTGTCGAGATTACCGAACGCCTCGGCGTCCGAACGCAACCCGCCGGGGCTGATGCCGAACAGGAACCGCCCCTCCAGCAGATGGTCGATCATCGAGACTTGCGCCGCCACGGCGGCGGGATGCGAGTTCGGCAGGTTCACGGTGCCGCTGCCGAGCTTGATCTGCGTCGTGGCATCGATCAGGCTCGCGATGAAAGCGAGACACGAGGTGATAGTCTCCGCGCGATCGGTCACGTGCTCGCCGACGAAGGCCTCGGAATAGCCCAGCCGATCCGCCAGCACGATCGCCTCGCGGTCCTCCTTCAGGGTGTCGGTGTAGTTGCGCGTCGGCGGGTGCAGCGGCATGGTGAAATAGCCGAGCCTCATCGACCTCTCCTTGGACGTGCGCGTGTTCCTGCAGGATTCGCGATTTTTATCATTTGATAAGGTCGAGGGTCAACCTCGCTTGCTCGGCCGACGGTTGTTGTTCGCGCCGATCTCGCGCCCGCCCGCCATTTTTTCCTAGACGCACCTACGCCTGCTCCCCATCATGATGAGCAACTGATCAACCGCGGCGTCCGAACCCGGCGCCCGCGACAGCCTCTCCGAGAGACGAGAGGGATGGGAGGAGCGCATGGCGTCATCGCTGAGCCGTCGTGGCTTTCTGGTGGGCACCGGTCTCGCCGCTTTACCCTTCGCGCCGGCGATCGCCCAGAGCGAGCCTGCTCGCATCGGTCTGCTCACCGTCAAGACCGGACCGCTCGCGCAAGGCGGCATCCAGATGGAGCAGGGCCTGACGCTGTTCCTCAAGGACCGCAACAACACGCTCGCGGGGCGCAAGATCGAGCTGGTCTCCGCCGACACCGGCGGCAATCCCGCTGGCGCCAAGACCAAGGCGCAAGAGTTGGTGGAGCGCGACAAGGTCGACGTCATCGTGGGTCCGCTCGCCGCCTTCGAGCTGCTCGCCATCAGCGACTATATCGCCGAGGCCAAAGTGCCGATGCTGAGCCTCGCGGCCGCCGACGACATGACGCAGCGCAAGCCGAACCCCTGGTTCGTCCGCTCCTCCGCTACGTCCTCGCAATGCTGTCACGCCCTTGGCGACTTCGCGGCCAAGGAGATGAAGCTCCAAGCGGTCGCGGAGATCGCCGAGGATTTCGCCTTCGGCTACGAGCAGGCAGGCGGTTTCCTGCGCGCGTTCGAGGACGCTGGCGGCAAGGTGGTGCAGAAGATCTGGCCGCCGCTGGCGACCGCGGATTACACGCCCTACCTCGCGCAGCTCTCGGGCATCGATGGCGTCTGGAACGGGTTCGCCGGCTCCAACCCCGTCAAATTCAACAAGCAGTACGCGGACATGGGCCTCAAGGAGAAATATCCGGTGGTGGGCGGCTGGACCGCTTATGACGACGCGCTGCTCAAGAGCTTCGGCGACGAGGCGGTGGGCGCCGTTTCCGCCAGCTGGTACTCGACCGAACTCGACACGCCCAGCAACAAGAAATTCATCGCGGGCATGCAGCGCGACTATCAGACTCTGCCAGGAGGCTACGCCGCGGGCACTTACATCAACGGCATGTGCATCGAAGCGGCACTCGAGAAGATCGGCGGCAAGACCGATAACAAGCAGGCCCTGATCGACGCGCTGCGCGGCGTGTCGCTCACGGACACGCCCCGTGGTCCGCTCCGCTTCGATCATCTCGGCAACGTCGTCGGCAACGTGTTCATCCGGAAAATCGAGCGGAAGGACGGCAAGCTCGTTAATTCCATCATCAAGACCTATGCCGATGTCGGTCAATTCTGGACCTACGACGAGACGAAATACCTGGCGGCGCCCGTCTACACCCGCGACGCCGCGCCCGCGAAGCTCTAAGCCGCGCTCGTTTTGGAGCCGCCCGTGAGCCAATGGGTCGTGCTCGCGGTGAACAGCTTCAGCTTCGGCGGCCTGCTTTTCCTGCTCTCCGCGGGGTTCTCGCTGATCTTCGGGCTGATGCGGATCCCGAACCTGACCCACGGATCGCTCTTCATGCTGGGCGCCTATATCGGCGTCACCGGCCTGCGGCTCGGGCTCGATTTCTGGAGCGCGGCGCTGCTGAGCGGACTCGCGATGGCGGCGCTCGGCGGCGTGATCGAGCGATTCCTCTTGCGCCGGCTCCAGGGCCAGGAGCTGCCGCAGGTGCTGATGACCCTCGGCCTCTCCTTCATTATCGCCGACCTCTGCCTCATGGAGTGGACGGGCGATCCGATCTCCGTGAGCACGCCCGGGGCGCTGCGAGGGGTCGTGCCGCTGCTCGGATTTGTGTTTCCAATCTATCGTCTGGCGATCGTGTTGATCGCGGTCGTGATCGCGGCGGCACTGTGGCTGATGTTGGATTGGACACGGCTCGGCGCGATGATTAGAGCGGGCGTCGACGACGCGCCCATCGCACGCGTCATGGGCGTCCCGGTATCGCGGCTCTTTACCACGGTGTTCTGCCTGGGCGCGGGGCTCGCGGGTTTCGCGGGCATGCTGGGCGCGCCCATCCTGTCGGTCTATCCCGGCCTCGATGCCGAGATGCTGCCGTTGGCGCTCATCGTGGTGATCCTCGGCGGCTCCGGCAGCCTGCTGGGTGCGCTGGTTGGCAGCTTCGTCGTCGGCGTGCTCTACAACTTCGGCCCGGCCTTGTTTCCGGAGCTCGCCTACGTCGTGCTGTTCCTGCCGATGCTTCTGGTGCTCGTGCTGCGGCCGCAGGGCCTGTTCGGCAGGCAAAGCCTATGAGGCGGGCGGCGCTCGCGCTTGCCATCATCGCGCTGGTCACCCTGCCGTATTGGATTGGCGGATCCTACTACATCAACATCGCCAGCCAGATCTTGATTTGGGCCGTTTTCGCCCTTGGACTGAACGTGCTCGTGGGTTATGGCGGGCTGGTCTCGCTCGGGCATGCCGGGCTGTTCGGCACGGCGGGCTACGCCGCGGCCTGGCTGGTGGCGGCGGGCGTAGGCCAGCTCGCGAGCGGCGTAGGGGCCATCGGTCTGACCGTCTTGATGTCCGCGCTCTTCGCAGTATTGGCGTTGCGAGCCACCGGTATCGGCTTTCTCATGATCACGCTGGCGCTCGGACAGATTCTGTGGGGTATCGCGTACCGCTGGATCTCCCTCACCAATGGCGACAATGGGATCAACGTGAGCGCGCGACCCATGCCGCTCGGCTTGTCGCTGGCGACGCCGTCCGCCTTCTATATCGCGACGCTCATGGTATTCGGGCTCGCCGTCGCAGCAATGGCGAGCTTCGTCGCTTCGCCCTTCGGCGCGTGCCTGCGCGGCACCCGTGATCAGGCGCGCCGGATGACGGCGCTGGGCTACGACGTCTGGCTGATCCGCTTCCTCGCCTTCCTGTTCTCGGGTTTCTGGACGGGGATTGCTGGACTGCTGTTCTGCTACTACGACCAATTCGTGAGTCCGCACCTGCTGACCCTCTCAAGCTCCGCTGAGGTGCTCCTCATGGTGATCTCAGGAGGCAGTGGGACGCTGCTCGGCCCGATCGCGGGCGCAACGCTCGTGGTGGCGATGAAGACTGTCGCGAGCGCCTATATCGAGCGCTGGAACCTCGTGCTGGGCGCGATCTTCGTCGCGATCATCATGCTCATGCCGGAGGGGTTGGTGCCGGGGTCCCAGCGGCTTTGGCGCTGGGCTCGGCGCGGCCGCGATCTCGCAGCGGCGGCAACCTCGCGATGATCGCGCTCGAGGCCCGCGCATTGTCCAAGTCCTTCGGTGGGCTGCGCGTCAGCACCGATGTCAGCTTCGCTGTCGAGGCCGGCGAGCGGCGACTCATCATCGGCCCTAACGGCGCCGGCAAGACGACACTCTTCAACCTGATCACCGGCGAGCT
The DNA here is from genome assembly GCA_035604335.1 of Allostellaceae bacterium. GTDB lineage: Bacteria > Pseudomonadota > Alphaproteobacteria > ATCC43930 > CGMCC-115725 > DASZHJ01. The sequence continues at coordinate 5,719 of DATNIT010000118.1, forward strand.
TCGGCCTGATAGCGGGTCGGTGCACCTGCTCGGCCGCGACATCACGTCCGTCCCGAGCCGCCGGCGCGCCCATTTAGGCCTCGCGCGCACCTATCAGATCATCACATTGTTCCCGCAGGACACGCTGCTGGGGAACGTCATGCTCGCGCTCCTGGGGCTGTCGCCATTGCGCTGGAACCCGATCGTCAGGCTCACGAGCCAGTCAGCCTTGCTCGAGGAGCCACGCGAGGCTTTGGCGCGGGTCGGCCTCGATGGCATTGCGGATCGTCCGCTTGCCGAGACCTCCTATGGCGAGCGGCGGCGGGTTGAGATCGCCATGGCGCTCGCGCAGCGCCCCAAGGTGCTGCTGCTCGACGAGCCCTTCGCGGGCCTCTCGATCCCGGAGCGACGGCAGGTGCTGGAACTTCTGCTGGCGATCCCGCGGGACACAACCATCGTGATGATCGAGCACGACATGGACGTGGCGCTCGAATTCGCCGAGCGCATCACGCTCCTGCACTTCGGCGCGGTGATTGTGGAGGGGACCCGCGGGGAGGTGGTCGCGGATCCTCGGACGCGCGAGGTGTATCTTGGGGCCTGACGCGCTCACCCTCGGTGAGATCGACGCCTTCTACGGCGATAGTCACGTCCTCCAGGGCGTCTCGTTCCGGCTCCGGCCGGGCCGGCTGCTCGGCCTGCTCGGCCGCAACGGGGCCGGCAAGACCACCTGCATGAATGTGGCCGTGGGCCTGCTGCCGCCGCGCCGCGGCCGGCTCACGGTCTACGGCGCGGAACTGACAGGCGCGCCGCCAGAGGCGATTGCTGCGAAAGGCGTGGCCTTGGTGCCGCAGGGTCGCCGGATCTTCCGGAGCCTTACTGTCCGCGAGAATCTCGCGGTCGCAGCTCGGCGCGCGAATGGCGGCGAGGCCGCGCCCTGGACCCTCGAGACGGTGTTCCAAACCTTTCCTCGCCTGCGCGAGCGCGCGAGCCAGACCGCGGGTTATCTCTCCGGCGGTGAGCAGCAGATGCTGGCGATTGGCCGGGCGCTCATGCGCAATCCGCGCGTGCTCCTGATGGACGAGCCCTCCGAGGGTCTTGCACCGCAGATCGTGGCAGAGGTGATGGCGACCGTCCGTGCGCTGAAAGCGCGCGGTCTATCCATCGTTCTGGTGGAGCAGAACGCCAAGCTCGTGTTCGACATCGCCGACGACATCGTTATCCTCAACAGCGGCCGGGTCGTGGTACACACCAGCACCGCGGAGCTGCAAAAGAGCGGCGCGGATTTGCAGCAGCACCTCGGCATCTTTTGATCGGCAAGAGCACTCCGTCATGTTCCCATCGTCGTCTCAAAACGAGTTCAAGGGCCGCGTCGAGGATGCGGAACTGCTGACCGGGCGTGGCCGCTTTCTAGCGGATCTGCGGATGGGGCGGATGGCAGCCGCGGTCTTCGTTCGCTCACCCCATGGTTTCGCGCGTATTCGATCGATCGACACTGCCGAGGCTCGGCGCGCGCCGGGCGTTCTGGCGGTTCTGACGGGCACCGACACGGGCATGGACAAGCTGGGAAACATTTCCCGGCCCATCCCGCAGAAAGGCCGCGGCGGCGCGCCGCTTATCGTGCCGCACCGCCCCGTCCTCGCGCGCGACCTCGTCCGCCATGTCGGCGATCCCGTGGCGCTGGTGGTCGCGGAGACCGTGGCGCAAGCCAACGACGCGGTGGAGCTGGTCGCGGTGGACTACGAAGCGCTGCCCGCGGTAACGGACGCGCGGGAGGCCGTGAAGCCGGGAGCGCCGCAGCTCTGGCCGGAAGCCCCGAGCAATGTCGCCCTCGACTTCGTGGCACCCACCGGCGACGAGCAGGCGCTGGCGCCCGAGCTCGACACGATCTTCGCGAGCGCAGCCCATGTGGCGCGGGTCTCTCTGGTGAGCCAGCGGGTGGTGGTGGCCTCCCTCGAGCCGCGAGGCGCGCTGGCCGATTACGACTCCAGCGCAGACATGACCACGCTCCATGTCGGCTCGCAGGGCGTCACGACGCTCCGCGAACACCTCTCGCAGATCATGGCCATTCCACGAGAGCGGCTGCGCGTCGTTACGGACGATGTCGGTGGCGGGTTCGGCATGAAATCGTCGGTCTATCCGGAATACGTGGCGATCTTGGTGGCGGCGCGGCGGTTGCGGGCGCCCGTGCGTTGGCTCTCCACGCGCTCGGAGGCGTTCCTCAGCGACAATCAGGGCCGTGACACCGTAACGGAGATGGCGCTCGCGCTCGGCGTGGACGGCCGGTTCCTAGCCCTGAAAGTCGACGGCCTCGCCAACGTCGGTGCCTATCACGGCGCCCTCGGCTCCTTCATCGCGACGGCGAATTTCACGCGCTGCCTGCCCTGCGTCTACCACATTCCCCAGATCGCCGTGCGCATGCGCTGCGTCTTCACCAACACGGTGCCGGTCGGACCCTATCGGGGCGCCGGCCGACCGGAAGCGAATTATGTGTTGGAACGTTTGGTGGACGAGGCCGCGCGGGTCTCGGGCATCGATCGGCTGTCGCTCAAGCGCCGGAACCTGATCTCGCCCGAGAGGATGCCCTACGCGACACCGTTTGGCGCAAGCTTCGACAGCGGCGATTTCGGCGCGGTGCTGGACAAGGCCTTGGTGCTCGCGGACGCGGCAGGATTTCCGACGCGGCGCGCGCAATCGGCGGAGACGGGTAAACGGCGCGGGCTCGGCGTCTCCTGTTTCCTCGAGCACGCGGGCGGCCAGCCCTCGGAATCAGCGGCGCTGCGCTTTACCGGCGACGGCGCCGTAGTCGTCGCCCTGGGCGCACAGTCCACAGGCCAAGGCCACCGTACGGTGTTCCGCAATCTCGCGGCGAAGCGGCTGGGCATTCCGGTCGAGCGCGTGACGGTGCAGCAGGGCGATACACGGCTCGGCGTACCCGGATCGGGCACCGTGGCCTCGCGCGGCGCCATGACCTCGGGTGCCGCGATCGCTCGCGTGGTCGAGGACGTGATCGAGAAGGCACGTAACATTGCATCGGAGATGCTGGAAGCGGCGGCAAGCTACCTCGTCTATGCCGGCGGCCGTTTCGAGATCGCGGGTACCGATC
>DATNIT010000119.1:0-4777 GCA_035604335.1 Allostellaceae bacterium
TACTGGCGGTCACGCTCCCACAGTTCATGAATGCCGCCCTCGTAGGACGGGCCGTGGAGCTTTTTCAAGTCCGCACCGGCGCAAAAGGCCTTGCTACCGGCACCGGTCAAGATTGCGACGCGCAGCTTCGGATCGTCGTCAAACCGCTCCAGACCCTTCCCGAGCTGATCGACCGTCTCCGCGTCATAAGCGTTCATCGCCTCGACGCGGTTAATCGTCAGCACGACGAGGTCGCCTTCAACCGTGTAGAATACTTTATCCATGAGCGTCTCCTAAAATCGCCTTTGCGCTTGAAAGAGCCTGCCGGTAGCCGAAATGCAAGCGCCGGAATTGGGCTTCTCACCACGCTGGCGATATGTAAAATTGAGCCTCAAGACGTCTGCGGCTACTGCTGCGCGAGCGACAGCAGCCGGTAGCATACATGCTATCCGGCTGAAGCGACAATCTCGGGATTGGATTGCGTGCCGCAAATGAGGCTCGGATGAGCATCAATCTTGGAGTTCCCGGATAGGTGGCTCTTAACGGAATGAACCGCCCCGAAAAATCGTACGCGCGCGAATGGAACCACCCTGAGGTCCCGTCGAGGGCATGGCTCACGGCCCGGCATGTGGACGCCGGCAAGGCTGTGATCATGACTAGTGGGGCCGAGTAACAGCGGAGCTTATGATGACCACATCGCCTTCAGTGAATGAGCGCGTGAACGATTTCTATGCGCCCTTGAAGCGGCGCCGTGCCGCACTCGAGGCGCGCTACCGCGAGCTCACGCCCACCTCGGCGCGGCTGCACGAAGAGGCCAAGACCGTGTTGCCGGGCGGCTCGACGCGCGACTCGGTGGCACGTTGGCCCTACGCGAGCTACATCGAATCAGGCGAGGGCAGCCATCTCCTCGATGCGGACGGCCGGCGCCTCGTCGATTTCTGGTTCAACGCCACATCCCTGCCGCTCGGCCATTGCCACCCCGCCGTCAGTGCTGCGGCCACGGCGCAGCTCGCGAAAGGCACGGCGTTCTTTGCGCCGAGCCGCGGCGCCGTCGAGCTCGGCCAGGAAATCGCATCCCGGCTGCCATCGGTCGAGAAAGTTCGCTTCACCAATTCGGGCAGCGAGGCGGTGATGCTGGCACTGCGCCTGGCGCGCGCCTGCACCGGCCGCGCCATCGTCGCGAAGTTCGAGGGAAGTTATCACGGGACCTATGACGACGTGTCCTGGTCGGTCGGACCGCCGGCGGCCAAGCTCGGGCCGGCGGCGCGTCCCGCTGCCGTGCCGGAATCCGCGGGTCTGCCGAGCGGCCTGGGACGCAGCCTCATCCTGCCGTTCAACGACCTCGCGGGCACGACCAAGCTCGTCGAGGAGCACGCGAGCGAGATCGCGGCCCTGATCGTCGAGCCGCTCGCCAACCGCATCGGTCTCGTCCTGCCGCGGGAGGATTTCGTCCGCGGCCTGCGCGCGCTTTGCGACCGCTTCGGCATCGTATTGATCTTCGACGAGGTGATCTCGTTTCGCGTCGGCTACGGCGGTGCGCAAGGCATGCTTGGCGTGATGCCCGATGTGACGACCTTGGGGAAGATCATCGGTGGCGGCTTTCCGGTGGGCGCCGTAGGCGGCAAGTGCGACATCATGATGGCCAGCGACCCCTCGCGTGCGGATCGCGTCACCCATGCCGGCACCTTCAACGGCAATCCGGTCACCATGGCGGCGGGTCTCGCCACCATGCGTGCCCTCACACCGGGGGTCTTCTCCCAGATCAACACGGCGGGCGAGCGCATCCGTATGGAGCTGCGGCGGCGTTTCGACGGCCTCCCGCTGCAGGTGACCGGTGCGGCCTCGCTCTTCAAGATCACGGCGACCGATCGCGCGATCACGAGCTACCGCGACTCCATCACCGCCGACAAGGCGTGGGAGGAGACGGCCTCGCTCGCCCTCTTCAACGACGGGCTCATGATGACTGGGCAGCTGCAGGGCTGCGTCTCGGCGGCGACCAGCGGCGACGAGATCGACACGCTCCTCGAGCGCGTCGGCAACCTGGTGCGGGCGAACTGACCGGGCGGTAGCTAGCCGTCGAGGCGCTTCAGATACTGGGCGACGAAATCGCAGCCGATGTGCTTCACATAGGCGTCGATGAGCTTTTGGGTGATCAGCCCTGGAACGCGGCCGGCGGCGAAGGTTCTGCCGTTGAGGCTGCGCACGCCGCAGATGCAGAAGCTCGTCGAGGTGATGAAGCACTCGTCGGCGGTGTAGGCGTCGTAGAGATCTATATCCTTCTCCTCGCACGGGATATTCATCCCCCGCGCCAACTCCATCGTCAATTCCCGACTGATGCCCGGCAGCACGTAGCGCTCCTTGGGTGTGGCTAAGGCTCCGTCGCGCACGATGAAGATGTTGCTGCCTTGGCCCTCGCAGAGATTGCCGTTCACGTCGAGGAGGACCGCCCAGGCCTCGGGGTTCTGAGCCTTCACGTCGCGGTCGGCCATGATGAGGTTGAGGTATTGATGCATCTTAGCCCGCGGCGAGAGCGAATCCGGCGGTACCCGGCGGACGGCCGGGATGATCACCTCGATGCCGTCGCGGTAAAGCTTCGCCCGCTCCTTGAACGGCAGGGGAATGCACTCGACGATGATGTTGGGTCCGTAATGATCCCAATTGTCGCCGGGGACGCGCCGCAGGCCGCGGCTCACGCGCTGGCCCAGCCAGTAGTCCTCGTCGGGCCCTAGTAGGTGGCGATTGCGCTCGAGCACCTCCTCGCTGATGGCGATCATCTTCTCCGCCGGCACGTCGATCTCGATGCCGACGTAGCTGAGCGAGCGGTAGAGCCGGGCGATATGCTCCTTGAGCCGGAAGGCCTTGCCGTTGAAGCTCCGCGTCATGTCGAAGACGCCATCCCCGCGCAGAAAGCTGCTGTCGCGGAAGGGGATGAGCACTTGGCTCTCCGGAACGATCTTGCCGTTGAACCAGGCGACGCGCTCATTGGGTAAAGTCATCGCTGACGTTCTCCATGGGACCGATTGACGGCCGCTCCCCATCCATCTCGCGGTGCGAACTCCATAGCGAGGCAAAGCGGCTCGGGGTCGAGCGGGTCGGCATCGTAGATCAGCCGGCAGGCCGAGGCAATCGGCTCCTTTCCGCGCGGCATAAATCCGCCCACGGTCACGCGGGCGCTATGCGCCGCGCCCGCAGGAAGACGAAGAGCGGCACGCTCATCACGAGAGGGACAAGGATGATGAGGGTCGAAATTGCGGGAAGGATGGGTGATATCTCGTAGAAGATCGCGTCCCACACCTTGACGGGCAAGGTCTTCGTCGACGGCCCGGTAATGAAGAGTGCGAGAATCACCTCGTCGAACGATACTTGGAACGCAAAGAAGGCGCTCCCCACGATGGCGGTCTGCAGGTGGGGAAAGATCACGCGGAAGAACGTCCGCAGCGATCCCGCGCCGAGGCTTCGCGACGCCTCCAGGAGCGTCGGATTGAGACTGTGCGCGGCGGCACCCACCACGATCACGACGAACGGCAGGGCGAGCACGCTGTGCGCCACGACCAGGCCGGGCAAGCTGCCGATGAGGCCGATTTGGAAGAAGACGAAATAGGCCGCGACCGCATAGACTATGGACGGCACAATCTGCGGCAGCAGGAAGAGAGCCTCGATGATGGCGCGCCAGCGCGCCGGCAGCCCTCTCAGACCCAAGGCCGTCATCGTCCCAACCACCGTCGCCACCACCATCGTGCCAAGGCCGACCTCGACCGAGTTGACGAGCGCCGACACCCATGCGGCATTGGCGAAGAACCGCTCGTATTGGCTGAAGCCGGGATTCGCCGGGATGAGCTCATAAACGATGGAGCTGCTGAACGACATCGGGATGACGGCCAGGATCGGCAGCGTGAGAAAGGCCAGCACGAGAATGGCCGGAATGGCGAGAGCGCTGCAGCGCAAGGCGCGCACGAGCCCTTGGCTATGGCGCTCGATGCTTCCCCTCATCGCCCGAAAAGCCCTTCGGGGCCAAGCTGCGTCTGCAGCCAGCGCCGATAAAGGAAATAGAGAATGAGTGTCGCCGCGAGCAGCACGTCTGAAAGCGAGAATGCCATCCGCCAGTTCAACGTCTGATTGACGTTGAAGGCGATCAAGTTCGATATCATCAGCTCATGCGGCCCTCCTAGGAGTGCCGGCGTGATGAAGAAGCCGACCGAGACGATGAAGACGATCAAGGCGCCGGCGGCAGCACCCGGAAGGCTGAGCGGCATCGTCACGCGTCGGAAGGTTCTGAAAGGCCCGCCACCGAGGCTTGCCGAGGCGAGGCGCAGCTCGCCCGGGATGGTCAGCAGCCCACTCAGCGTCGAGAGGATCATGTACGGCAGCAACGTGCTCACCATGCCGATCAACACGCCCGACTCGTTGTGCATCAGAACGAGCGGCTGATCGATTAGCCTTAGTGCCATGAAGGCTTGATTGATCAGCCCATTGCGCTGCAGCAGGATGATCCACACGTAGTTGCGCACCAGGATATTTAGGATGAAGGGCACCACGACGAAAATGAGCAGAATGCGGCGAACGGCGGGCGGCACCGTGCTGATGAAGTAGGCGGTCAGGTAACCGAGCAAGGCGCAGATCACCGTGGTCAGCACGCTGATCCGCAGCGTCACCCCGAAGACTTGGCCATAGACCGGAACGCGCCAGATGCGCGCATAAGCCTCGATCGAGAAGTCGGGCGCGTAAAAGCTTCCCCAGACCGCCCGCAACAACGGATAGAGGAAGGTGATCGTGAGGTAACATAGTGGCGGCGCCAGAA
>DATNIT010000120.1:0-4102 GCA_035604335.1 Allostellaceae bacterium
CCTCGCGCAGAAGGGTGGCGCGGTCACGAGCCACGTCCGCATCGCGCCGCGTCCGGAGGATCTGCACGCCACGCGGCTCTCCGCGGGCGGCGCCGATCTGCTGCTGGGTTGCGACATCGCGGTCGCCGGCGGCTTCGAATCTCTCTCGCGGCTCCGCAAGGGCGAGACCCACGCCGTCGTCAACCGACACGAGATCATCACCGGCGCCTTCACCCGCGATCCCGATTTCGTTTTCCCCGGCGAGCGCCTCGCAGCCGATATCCGCGACCTCGCGGGCGCGGCGAACGCGGAGTTCATCGATGCCACGGCGATCGCGGAGCGGCTGCTCGGTGATTCCATCGGCGCCAACCTGTTCTTGCTGGGCTTCGCGCTGCAGAAAGGTTGGATCCCGCTCTCGCTCGAGGCGCTCGAGCGCGCGATCGAGCTCAACGGCGTTGCCGTCGAGTTCAACAAGCAGGCGCTGCTCTGGGGCCGGCGTGCCGCGTACGATCGCGCCGCGGTCGAGCGCATCGCCGCCCCTCGCGAGCGCGGCAGCGAGCGGCTTTCTGAGAGCCTCGACGAGGTGATCGCGCGCCGCGTAGCGTTCCTGGCGCAGTACCAGAACGCGGCCTATGCGGAGCGTTTCCGTGCCTTCGTGCGCCGAGTGTCGGAGACGGAGAAGGCACGCGTCTTCGGCTCGAGCGCGCTCACCGAGGCGGTGGCGCGCGGGCTCTTCAGGCTGATGGCCTACAAGGACGAGTACAACGCTGCTTCACACTGCCCATCTCTCTATGTCATTGATATAAAAAGGTCTGACTGCCGGTTTGGTTGTCCTGCGGGGGTCGATCGGCGATTGCGGACCCGGTCGACGAGACGCCTTGCGGCCTCGGCTTGGAGCGTCGCCCGCTTGAACAACCAGGGCCCCTCTTCGAGTGGATGCACCGCTTCGATCTCGCGTTGTTGTGCGGCGAGGCGCAGCGTCTTCGGGCTGATCCCGAGCAAGGCGGCAGCTCGCGTCAAGTTCATCCACCCTTCGACCTCGGCCGTCTCGGGACGATAGACAGGGATTTCGTGGTGGCTGCGAAGCGATGTCACCCGTTCGCGGGTCCATCGATTGCCGTTTCCAGTACGAAGATCATTGCGGTTAAGCAGGCCGGCGATCACATCGTCGTTGCACACGCGCACAAGCACGCGTACCGCCTCCACGATTCCCGGCGCAGTGCTGTTGCGCTGTCCGCGTCGACGGCGCGGCAGGCGCAGCTCAGTGTGAGCGCCGCCCATCCAATGCACGATAAGAATGATCTCCCCACCTCGCACATCGAGGTCGGCGATCACCTCGCGAATAAGCTCCCGCACGATTCGTTTCTTCAGACGGACGTCGGTGGTCGGATCACGCCAGATCGCTTTCAGATCTGTCGCCAGTGTCGCGAACTGCTCGGGGCTCGTCGGCGGCGTCGCCGGCGTTTCGCCGACATGCTTCTCGATTCGGCCCTCGAGCTCCGTGACGCGTCCGAGAGCGCGGTTCCAACGAAGCTCCAATTCCGCCGCGACCAGACGATTGGCTGGGTCGGTGGCGTCGTATTGTCGGAACGCCTTGTCCGCAGTATAGCGGGCCGCCTCGAGGTCACGCTTGAGCGCGTCGAGTACCTCGTCGCGGCGGCGTGTCTCTTGCCTATCGGCCTCCAACGCCGCTTCAACCGCTCCCGGTTCGAGCACACGAAGAAGCTCGTCTTCGATCGCGTCATCGACGCGAAGGCCGCCGAACGCGATGCAGCGTGGCTCTCCGTTGTCGAGCCAGCCGCGTCTGCATGAATAGCGCGGAGTGTCGTGATCGCGGCCGGTATAGTGGACGGACATCTTGTGGCCGCAGCGCCGGCAGCGGATCAGCCCAGCCAGAAGAGCCGCGCCGCGCTTGGCGGCGCCGGTCTGCTCCGTGCCAGACAGATTGCCCGCTATCATCTTCCGGATCGCCTCCGAACGCGGCCAGTCGACATAGCCCTCATGAGCGCCCGGAAGCAAGGCCAACCATTCCTCGCGCCGCTTGCGTCGAATGCCGCGGCGCGGTCCCGGCCCCTCGTAACGCGGTTCGCTCAGGGTCTTTCCATAGGCGTAGGCACCGCCATAGGCTGGGTTCGTCAGGAGCCGGTAGACCGTCGCATAAGACGGCCGCTTCCAGATCAGATCGCCGTTCGCACATCGGGCCGGCAATTGCAGATCGTGTTCCAGGAACCATAACAGCGTCTGGCGCGCGCTTCCGAGTTCGGAGAACTTCGTGAACACCAGCCCGATCGCCTCTTGCACGCGGCGGTCGGGGTCCTTTTCCAGACGCTGATCGTCCGTCTTCACGTAGCCGACAGGGGCCGCCACGATCAGCTCGCCGCGGCGCGCCTTCTCGTAGCGGGCCGCGAGCGAACGCTGGCGCAGAAGATCGAGCTCGTATTCGTTCAAGCTGCCCTTCAACCCGAGCAGAAGCCGGTCATTGCCCTGACGCGGGGCATAGATCGCCTCCTGATCGACGAGCAGGGTATCGACCACCCGGCACATCTCGATGAGCTGCTGCCAGTCCCGGCTATTGCGGGCAAAGCGCGAGACTTCTCGAGCTGCCACCGCTCCGACCTTGCCGAGACAGACCTCGGCCACCATCCGTTCGAAGCCGGCGCGTGTGACGGCACCGGCCGCCGACCGGCCGAGATCGTCGTCGATGACCTCGATCTCGCTCCAGCCAAGCTCGCGGAGCCGGTCACGCATGGCGTATTGCAATATCCGGCTCTCCTGATTGTGCATCACCTGGTGCGCCGAGGACTGCCGAACGTAGAGGATCGCCTTGCGGCCGAGATGATCGGGTTTGATCTTGTCACTCATCCTCGCGCCCTCCTGCCGGCTCGTCGTCGGCTTCCGGGAGCTGCCGCTCGCGCAGCATGCGTGCCATCAGCTGCGTCGCTTTCCCGCGCACCTCCGCAGGCAGTTGGCGCCACTCCAGTTTCGGAAGGTCCGGCCGAAACAGATCGAGTTGTGGGACATGACGAGGGTGGTTCGGGCGTCGCATCGGCCTCTCCTTCCGGCAACAAGGAACAAGGCCGAGCCTCTATCATCGCGCCCGTCGCCGTGCCGGAGCCCGCGAGAATCAATGCCTTCAACCGATCCAGAGCGGCGCGGTCCACTAGCGGCGAGTCGGCTTGCGCCACGCCGCAGCACGCCGCTCGGTCGAACATCCATTCGGGAACTTCAAGGCAGCGGGCCGCTACCTGCGCCGTCTCAGCGCACCGAAATACCCGCACGCTTCCCCGGGCCACCACCTCATGCACGAACACCCGGAGGCCGAACCACGGATGCCAGGGATAAAAAACTTCCCGCTCTTCGGTCCGGTGGGCGTTATGTTGTCGAGTTGTACGAGGTGGCGCGGCTGCACACGGATGGCACCTTCGCGCGCCGCCTCGCCGAGCGCTTCGAGGGTCCGGTCAAGCTCGAGTTCCACCTGGCGCCGCCGCTCTTCGCGGAGCGCGATCCCGCGACCGGCCATCTCAAGAAGCGAAGCTACGGGCCCTCGATGCGCCACGCGCTCGGCGTGCTGGCGCGGCTCCGTTTCCTGCGCGGTACCGTACTCGACCCCTTCGGCCACACGGCCGAGCGCAAGCGCGAGCGGGCGCTAATCGAGGAATACCGCATGCTGATCGAGGGCTTGCTCCCCGCGCTGACCGCGACCAACCATGACGCGGCCGTGGCGCTGGCGAAGCTGCCCGAGCGCATCCGGGGCTACGGCCACATCAAGGACGCCAGCCTCGCCGCGGCGCGCGTCGAGCAGGAAAAGCTGCTGGCGGCCTTCCGGTCGGCGCCGCCGCCGCACGCCATCGCCGCCGAGTAAATCTGGCCACTAGCGCTCCCCCGCGGCCACCCTGTAGGCTCGATAGCTGCCCTCGCGGAGCCATGCCATGACCGCAGACCCCAGTTGCATCTTCTGCAAGATCGCGGCGGGGACGATTCCCAGCGTCAAGCTCTACGAAGATAGCGAGACGCTGGCTTTCATGGACATCAACCCCGCGAACGACGGACATTGCCTGGTGATCCCGAAGGCACATTTCCCGACCCTGTTTGCGCTGGCGCCGGCGGCGTTCGCCGCGGCAGG
>DATNIT010000121.1:0-3379 GCA_035604335.1 Allostellaceae bacterium
TGGCAGGCGCGCTCCGCGAGACCGGCCGCCTCGGCGAGGCTCAGCCGCCTCGTCATGCGAACACCGGCTCCATGCGCTCGAGCGTCTCGATCGGCAGATGGCACATGATGGTGTGTCCCTCGGCGACGGTCCGGGTCGGCGGCATTTCGCGTTCGCACAAACCCCCCGGAACTTGGCTCTTGTGGCCGCACCGCGTCTGGAAGGGGCAGCCTTTCGGCGGATTGAGCGCCGAGGGGATCTCGCCCTCGAGCACCACATGGCGCTTTTTCACCCGCGCGTCGGCGATCGGAATCGCGGACAGCAGCGCTTCCGTATAGGGGTGGAATGGCGGCGAGAAGATCTGCTCGGTCAAGCCCATTTCGACGATATGGCCGAGATACATCACGGCGACCCGGTCGGCGAGATAGCGCACGACCGACAGATCGTGGCTGATGAACACCATCGTCGTTCTCGACTCGCGCTGGAGGTTCATGAGGAGCTCGCTGATCGCGGCCTGCACCGAAACGTCGAGCGCCGACATCGGCTCGTCGGCGATGATCACGCGAGGCCGCCCGGCGAAGGCGCGCGCGACGCCGATGCGCTGCTTCTGGCCGCCCGACAATTGCCGCGGCGAGCGCCCGGCGAAGGCGCGCGGCAGCTTCACCAGATCGAGCAGGCGCAGCATGATGTCGCGCCGCTCGGCGTTGTTCAAGCCAACGCGGAACCGCTCGAGCGTGCGCACAATTTGCGAGCCCACCGAATAGCTCGGATTGAGCGTGTCGAAGGGATTCTGGAAGATCATCTGGATGGACGCGATGGTCTTGACCGCGCGGCTCTCGACCGGCTGGTTCTGGATTGCCTCGTGATCGAAGACGACGAGGCCCTCGCTCGCCGTCTCGAGGCCCAAGAGCACCTTGGCCAGGGTCGACTTGCCGCAGCCCGATTCGCCGACGATCGCCAGAACCTCCGCCTCCCGGGCGGCGAAGGAGATGTCCTCGACCGCCTTGACCGCGCGGCTCTCCCGCTTGCCGAACAAGGCGCTCGCCGCCACCCGGTAGTGCTTCTTCAGCCGCGCGACGTCCAAAACCGTCCCGCCGATGCTAACCGGCTCGAGCCGCGCCGCGGGGCGCTTGAGCGCGGCCCAGTCGATCGCCTCGACCCTCAGGCACCGGCTGTGATGGCCGCTCGCGCCGGCGACGTCGCGCATCGCAACGTCGGCGGCGTCGCACAGACCCTCGACGAAATGCGGGCAGCGCGGCCCGAAATTGCAGCCCTTTGGCCGCTGGTGCGGCAGCGGCAACTGTCCGGGAATGGGAACGAGCGGATTGTCGTTCTTGTTCGTTCCCGGCATCGGCATCGAGCGGAACAGACCCTGCGTGTAAGGGTGGCGCACCGCGCCGAACACGTCGCGCACGGTGCCCGTCTCGACCGCCTCGCCCGAGTACATCACCGTCACCTCGTCGCAGGTCTCGAGAATGAGCCCGAGGTTGTGGGAGATGAACAGCGAGGACGCGCCGGTGCGGGCGGTCAGGTCCTTGATGAGCGCCACGATGCCCGCTTCCACCGTGACGTCGAGCGCGGTCGTCGGCTCGTCGAGGATGAGCAGCTCGGGGTTTGACAGGAGCGCCATGGCGATGACCACGCGCTGCTGCTGGCCGCCGCTGAGCTCATGCGGATAAGCGCGCATGACGCGCTCCGGGTCGGGCAGGCGGACCGCCTTGACCATGTCGATGGCGCGGCGTCGGGCTTCGTCGCGGGACACCCGATCGTGGATCAGCGGCACTTCCATCAATTGCCGTCCGACAAGCATGGTCGGATTGAGCGACGCCATCGGCTCCTGATAGACCATCGCGATCTTCGAGCCGCGGATGGCGCGCAACTCGGCCTCCGAGAGGCTCGCCATATCGCGGCCCTCGAAGCGGATCGCGCCATTGGTGATGCGCCCGAGCCCCGGGAGGTCGCGCATGACGGCCAGCGCGACCGTCGACTTGCCGCACCCGGATTCGCCAACGAGTCCCATCGCCTGCCCGCGCATGACCCGGCAGGAAAAGTCCATGACCGCCGGGATTTCTGCGGCCCGGGTGAAGAACGAGATGCCGAGACGGTCGATTTCGAGGATGGGATCGGCCATCGGATGAGCTTCCTCAATGCGCTCTAAAGTGCGCAGAACCGAAGCCGGAGGCGGCCCCGCCCCCCTTGTGGGGCTACGAAATTCACGCAAATCATCGAGCCTGCAGGCGAGCGGCGGGTCCCCCCTTGTGTCCGCAAATTGTGAGAGAGTTGGCGAACGGGCGGTTGTTCCAACCAACCGCCCGTCGCTTGATCTGAGCCCGTGGCCCCCCGAGGAGGAACCTGCGGAGAAGCGAGGGACAGATCTGGCGTCTTCCATCAGCCCGAACAGTTGCATGGGCGTGAGAGCCCGCACGAGCAAGGAAGGGAGTGGGAGTATGCCACAAGGAACGTGCGTTGTCGGCCTCGATGTCGCGAAGAGGAAAGTCGACGCCTGCATTCGCTCGATGAGGCTGCGCCTGTCGACGCCGAGCACTCCGGAAGGCGAGGCCCAGTTGGTGGCTTGGCTGCGCGCCAACCGGGTGGGCCTTGCGGTGATGGAGGCGAGCGGCGGTTATGAGCGGCGCTGGGCGGAGGCCCTGCGCGCGGCCGGTGTCGAAGTCCGGATCGTCGATCCGAAACGGATTCGTCATTTCGCCAAAGCGGCCGGACGGCTGGCCAAGAACGATCCGATCGACGCTGATACGATCGCCTGGTTCGCCGAGGCGTTTCCCGACGCCGACCCCCAACCGCACGATGCCGCGCGGGAGGAACTCGACCGGCTGGTTCAGGCCCGGGCGGCCTTGAAAGACGAGGAAGATCGGATCAAGCAACAGTGCGAGCATCGCCCTCCGCCGATCGTCGCTCAGGCCTTGGCCGCGGTCGCCAAGGCGATACGGGCCGAACGGCGCAAGCTCGAGGCCGTGATCGCCGCCAGGATCAAAGCGAACCCGGCCTTCGCGCGCCCGGCTGAAATCATCCACAGCGTGCCGGGGCTCGCCGATCAAACGGCCGCCGGCATCATCGCTTGGGCGCCCGAGCTCGGGCGCATCAGCAATGGAGCCGCCGCCGCCCTGATCGGCGCCGCGCCCTAGGACGACGACAGCGGCGGGCGCAAAGGCGCGCGCCACATCAAGGGCGGACGCCGCAAGCTCCGCAACCTTCTTTATATGCCGGTCATGGGCGCCGCCACCCAGCACAACCCGGTGCTCAAGGCCCACTACCAACGCCTGCGCGCCAAGGGCAAGGAAGCCAAGGTCGCTTTGATCGCCTGCATGCGCAAGCTGATCGTCATCCTCAACACCATGCTCGCGCGCGATGAGACCTGGAACCCGGCTCGAGCCGCAGCATG
>DATNIT010000122.1:0-31954 GCA_035604335.1 Allostellaceae bacterium
GGACGATGGACAGCGATTTCTCCTGCCTCGGCGCGGACGCGCTCATGCTGCGCTGCGATGTAGACCCTGGCCGGGGTGGCGGCAAGGCCCTCACCCCCTGCCGACGAGCAGGCGATTAAAAAATGGTAACAATAGGTTGCATTGACGCCGACCACCGCTCGTCCCTAGACTCCCGCTCTCTGTATCCTGGGGTGTCATATGTCCTCCGTCTCTCGCCGCCGCTTCCTCTCCACCACCGCGCTCGCGGGTGCCAGCGCCGGTGCAGTGTTGCTCTCTGGCAAATCGGCTGCGGCCTTCACCGAGAAGCCGATGGATGCGGAGACGCACAAGCTCTACGCCAACGCCTGCGGTGGCCCGGAGGCGACGGCGTATCACCAACAGCTCCTGACCGACGCAAAGGCGCAACTGCCGAGCGGCATCAGCGACGCCGAGATCGAGGCGGCCATGGCCGCCCTCACCTGCCCGGTCTGCGGTTGCCGGCTCACCGGCTGAGCACGCACGCGATGGATCTGCACCTCTCGACCTGGGAAGAGGTCGAGGCCTACCTCAAGCGCTCCAAGGGCATCATCATGCCGATCGGCTCGACCGAGCAGCATGGGCCTAACGGGCTCATCGGGACCGACTGGATCTGCGCCGAGGCGATCAGCCGCGGCGTCGGCGAGAAGACCGGCGCGCTGGTCGGTCCCACCATCAATGTCGGCATGGCGCAGCATCACCTGGGTTTCACCGGCTCGATGACGCTGCGGCCCTCGACCTTGATCGCGGTGATCCACGACTACGTCACATCGCTCGCGCGCCACGGCTTCGAGCGCTTCTATTTCATCAACGGCCACGGCGGCAACGTCGCAACCACCACCGCGGCCTTCTCCGAAGTCTACGCGACATCCTCCATGCGGCCCGGCACCAACGCGCCCTCGGTGCGCTGCCGGCTCAAGAACTGGTGGGAAGGCGCCGGCGTCAAAGCGCTCTCGAAGGAGCTGTTCGGCGATCGCGAGGGCAGCCACGCGACGCCGAGCGAGGTGTCGGTCACGTACTTCGTGCATCCCGAGGCGATCAAGCGGCGCGAGATGGCGGCGATCGGCCCCAAGGGCCGCGACTTCGCCGACGCCGACGACTATCGCCGCCTGTTTCCCGACGGCCGCATCGGCTCCGATCCCTCGCTCGCCTCGCCCGATCACGGCAAGCGCTTCGTCGAGGCCGCGGTCAAGGACATCAGCGAGGATTACCAGCGCTTCCTCGGCCAGGCGTGAGCGCCGCGGACGATCCCGGCCTCGCCCCACGCATCGAGCGCGCTCACGCCGAGACCTGGCCCGCGATCGAGACCTGGGATTACGACGGCTGGCAGCTGCGCTTCGCACGCGGCTACACCAAGCGGGCCAACTCCATCACCACGACCGAGCGCGGCGCGCGGCCCATCGAGACCAAGATCGCGGCCTGCGTCGCCGCCTACGAGGCGCGCCACATCGCGCCGGTGTTCCGCCTGCCGAGCACGAGCGAAATCGCCGAGATCGACGGCGCACTGGAGCGCCACGGTTATGCCAAGCTCGACAAGACCAGCATACGCGTGGCCTCGCTCGCGGCGCCGCTGCCGCCGCGCGGCGACGAAATCAATGTCGCGCGCCGCCTCACCGACGAGTGGCTTCATCACCAGATGATCTGGAACGGTCTCGATCCCGACCGGCGCGGCGCCTTCGCGGCGATCGCCGGCGGCATCCGGCGGCCCGTGGCCTTCGCGCTGCTGTGGCAGGGCACCGCCGCCGTCGCCGCCGGCCTCGCGGTGCGGCAGGGCGACCTCCTCTGCCTTCACTCCATCATCACCGACCCCGCGCAGCGCGGCCGCAGCTTCGGGCGCGCCATCACCCGCGGCCTCATGCGCTGGGGCCAGACCCATGGCGCCACGCTCGCGTGGCTGCAGGTGGTGAAGAGCAACACGCCGGCGCGGCACCTCTACGACACGCTGGGGTTCGGCCGCGAGATCTATCGCTATCACTACCGCGCGCCGGTCGCCGACGCCGTCAGCTCCGCCCCTGCAGGCACTTCAGCAGCGAGCCCGCCAGCGCGTTCATGAGGTCGACGTAGAGATCCGGCCCGGGCTTCAACGAGAGCCCCTCGGGATCGAGGGTGCCCGTGCGGACGCCGAGACCGTCGGTGACGGCGTCGAGCAGGGATTCAGGAGTATCGGGCTCGCCGAAGACGCAGCGCGCGCGGGACAGCTTGATCTGGTGGCGCACCGCTTCCATGCGGATCGGACCCGGCGGCTCGTCGGTGGCGCCCAGGACCGCGCCCGACGCCGAGAGCCGGTAGCGCTGCTCGAAGTATTGGTAGTTGTCGCGATAGACCAGGAAACGCCAGCTCGCCACCGCCTGGAGTTGCTGCTGAAGGGACGCATCGAGCGCGTCGAGCCGGGCGTAGAGCTTCGCGGCATTCGCGGTGTAGTGCCCGGCATGCACGGGATCGACGGCGCCGAGGCGCGACGCCACCTTGGCGACGATGGCACGCGCGTTCCGCGGGTCGAGCCAGAGGTCGCCATCCGTATCGGACACCGTACCCGAGCCGCTGGGTGCGTCGTCCTCCAGGCTCCAGGCGCCGCTGCCTCGCGGCGGGCGCAGCACGATGCCCGGCGCCTCCGATACCGGCACCACCTCGGTAGCGCCGGCGATCAACGCCAGCGGGCGGACGAGATTCCGCTCCAGCATGGGGCCGACCCAGAACACGAGACGGGCCGCCGCGAGCCGCTCGGCCTCGCCGGCGTCGGGCTTGTAGTCGCGCGCGGTTGCCGTGCCCGAAATCACCAGATCGGGCTTGCCGATCCCCGCCATCACCACCGCCACCAGCGAATGCAGCGGCCTCACCGTGACGGCGACGGTGGGTGCCACGTCGTCGGCAGCGTGCGCGGTCGCGCTCAGCAGGAAAGCACTCGCTATCGCCAGCCATGAAAGGAGGCGCGGCATGGGTCAGCCTTGCGGTCCGGTCGCTCAGGAAATACCGTACCGTGCGGCGTCACCGGGAGTCGACGAATCCATGACCAGGCGCGCAGCGGCCGAAACGACCGCGCAGGGCCGGTTCCGCACGGAACGGCACGATCACGAGAGCTGCGTCGAGACCGCGCTCGATCGCGCGGCGACGCTGTGCGGCGAGCGCGGCGCGCGGCTCACGGACCTTCGGCGCGACGTGCTGGCCCTGGTCTGGGAGGGCCATGAGCCCGTCGGCGCCTATCACATCCTGGATGCGCTGAAGCGCCGGCATCCCGGCGCCGCGCCGCCGACGGTCTACCGCGCCCTCGAGTTCCTGCGCGAGCAGGGCCTGATCCACCGGATCGAATCGCTCAACGCCTACGTCGGCTGCGACCGGCCCGACCAGCAGCACGTGAGTCAGTTCCTGATCTGCGAGCGCTGCAATGCCATCGCGGAGCTTGACGATCCCGCGATCACCGCCGCCGTCGCGCGCCGCGCCGGCGATCTCGGCTTCGCGGTCGCGCGCCAGACCATCGAAGTTCGCGGCCTCTGCCCGAGGTGCCGTGAGGCGCGTTCCGCCTAGACCAGCGTGGTCTTGATCTCGATGCCGCCCTTGAGGGCGCGCGTCACCGGGGTCTTCTCCGCGATCTCGGCGCAGCGCGCGCGTTGCTCGGCGTCGAGCGACCCATCGAGCTTCAGCGAGCGATCGATGTGCGGCGTGCGCGCCGCGCCCTCGCCCTCCCAGCGGAAGGCGAGGCGAACGTGGACCCGCTGCAGCGGCCAGCTCTTGCGGTCGGCATACATGCGGAGCGTGATCGCCGTACAGGAGCCGAGGCTCGAGAGCAACAGACCAAAGGGTGACGGCCCGGCGTCGGTGCCCTCGGGCGCGGGCTCGTCGGCCGTTAGGGTGTGATCGCCCGTAATGATCGAGCAGGCATAGCGGCTCTCGGCGATCTCCACGTCGGCGGTGGCGACTAGCTTGGCAGCGCCTTCGGCCATGGCACCCTCCTCTATCACCTCTCCGGAGAGAAACTCAGCGCGCGCCGCATCAGTTCCACCGCGCGATCACTCGTCGGCAGCGCCTCGGCCTCTTCCGGGGTGAACCAGCCGATGGCGGCGTGGCTCTCGGGCTCGCGCAGCTCGCCCTTGCCTGAGCGCCAGTCGAGCACCACGCAAACGAGCAAGAAATGGAAACTCACGCGAGCGTCGGGATCGCGTCGGATGAAATCATAGGCGGTGAGCACGCCGAGCGCCTTGGCCTCAACGCCAGTCTCCTCGCGCAGCTCTCGCTCGGCGCAGTCGGTGACGGTTTCGCCGACCTCGAGGCTGCCGCCCGGAAAGCCCCACTTGCCGATGTCGACGCGCTCGACGCGCTGGATCAACAGGCATCGGGGCCCGCGCCGCACCGCGGCGAGGACCCCGACCCAGGGACGCTCGGGATAGGTTCGGCTCACACGTCCGTCGCGGCGGCCTGGCCCTCGAGCACCTTGTAGATCTCGCCGCCTTCCTTGAGGAAGGCCTCGGAGCGCTCGGCCATGCCTTTCCGCGCATAGTCCTTGAGCTCGTGGGAGATCTGCATCGAGCAGAACTTCGGCCCGCACATCGAGCAGAAATGCGCGAGCTTGGCGCCCTCGGCCGGAAGCGTCTGGTCGTGGAACTTCTCGGCCGTCTCGGGATCGAGCGACAGGTTGAACTGGTCGCGCCAGCGGAACTCGAAGCGGGCGCGGGAGAGCGCGTCGTCGCGGTCGCGCGCGCCCGGATGACCCTTCGCCAAGTCCGCCGCGTGTGCCGCGATCTTGTAGGTGATGACGCCGGTCTTGACGTCGTCGCGGTCGGGCAGCCCCAGGTGCTCCTTCGGCGTCACGTAGCAGAGCATCGCAGTGCCGAACCAGCCGATCATGGCGGCGCCGATCGCGCTGGTGATGTGGTCGTAGCCCGGCGCGATATCCGTCACCAGCGGGCCCAACGTATAGAACGGCGCCTCGTGGCAATGCTCGAGCTGGAGCTCCATGTTCTCCTTGATCTTGTGCATGGGCACGTGGCCGGGTCCCTCGATCATCACCTGGACGTCGTGCTTCCAGGCGATCTTGGTGAGCTCACCGAGCGTCTTGAGCTCGGCGAATTGCGCCTCGTCGTTGGCGTCGGCGTTGGAGCCCGGACGCAAGCCGTCGCCCAGCGAGAAGCTCACGTCATAGGCCTTCATGATCTCGCAGATTTCCTCGAAGCGCGTGTAGAGGAAGCTCTCCTTGTGATGCGCCAGGCACCACTTCGCCATGATCGAGCCGCCGCGCGAGACGATGCCGGTGACGCGGTTGGCCGTGAGCGGAATGAACGGCAGCCGCACGCCCGCGTGGATGGTGAAGTAGTCGACGCCCTGCTCGGCCTGCTCGATCAACGTGTCGCGGAAGATCTCGAAAGTGAGATCCTCCGCCTTGCCGCCGACTTTCTCGAGCGCCTGGTAGAGCGGCACCGTGCCGATCGGCACCGGCGCGTTGCGGATGATCCATTCGCGGATGGTGTGGATGTTCTTGCCGGTGGAGAGGTCCATCACGGTGTCGGCGCCCCAGCGGATCGCCCACACCATCTTCTCCACCTCCTCCGCCATCGACGAGGTCACGATGGAGTTGCCGATGTTGGCGTTCACCTTCACCAGGAAATTCCGCCCGATGATCATCGGCTCGGACTCGGGGTGATTGATGTTCGCGGGGATGATGGCGCGGCCGCGCGCGACCTCGTCGCGCACGAATTCGGGCGTGACGTAATCGGGGATCGCCGCGCCGAAGGATTGGCCGTCGCGCTTGGCTTTCTCCTTGAGCTGCTTGCGGCCGCGGTTCTCGCGGATCGCGATGTATTCCATCTCCGGCGTCACGATGCCCGCGCGCGCATAAGCGAGCTGCGTCACCGCGCGGCCCGGCTTGCCCTTGAGCGGATGACGGAGCCCGCGGTCGAAGCTGGGCACCACGCTCGCCTCGCCGGGACGCAAGCCGTTGTCCTCGGGACGGATCGCGCGGCCCGTTGTCTCCTCCACGTCGCCACGAGCGCCGATCCAGGGCTCGCGCACCGGCGGGAGGCCCGCGCGGATATCGATGGCGGCCGAGGGGTCGGTATAGGGCCCCGAGGTGTCGTAGACCCTGACCGGCGGCTCTTTCGCCGAGGGCGAGACCTCGATCTCGCGGAGCGGCACGCGCAGATCGGGATGGCGCTCGCCGGGGACATGGACTTTACGCGAGGCGGGCAGCGGGCCCGTCGAAACGGTGAACGACTGCTTGAGGCTACCTTCGGGCATAACGATCTCCTTCCGTCGATCGAGGTGACAGGGAGATCCGGGGCTTTGGGGTCTGGTGCCGGCCGCATTGCGGCCGACGGCTTCCTGTCCCTACGCCGGTACGATCCGGATCAGGTTCTAAGGGTTCCCGCGCTGCCCAGGGCCATTGCGCCCGGGGGCTATCGGTATCTCAGCCCCTTGCCGGGGCTCCCCTTGGAATAGGGATAGTATCGGGATGGCAGAAGAGCCGGTCAAGGGCCGCCCCCGTCGAGGCGCTAAGCGCTCTCGGTCGGCCCGTGCCGCAATACCTCAAGCTTGAGCGGCAGCATCTTTCCGAGCCAGAGCCCGTGATGCGCGTGGTCCTCGTACTCGTCCTGGGTCAGCGGGTGCACGAGGACTACCAGGCTGCCTCGGTTCAGCATCAGCCACGGCACCAGGCGCGGAAACTCTTCGACTCCGAAAGCGACCTGGTACATCGCCTGCGGATGCGGGCCCACCGGCATGTCGCGCCAGCGGCCGAGCACCACCTTGAAGCGCGCGCCCACCGCCTCGCGCAAGGCCGCCGCCTCGGCGCGGCTCGCCTCGTCGTAGTAGACGTGGGCGTGATAGCCGGTTATCCCGCCCGTGGGGCCGGTGACCGTCGATTCCATCGTCGCATCATAGACCCTCGCCGGCGCCGCCCGCCCCGCCTCCGCGGATCAGGCCGCTCTCTGCTTGGCGGCGGCTTGCGCCGCCGGCCGGTCGAGGCACCGCTGCAGCCATACCTTCACGTTCGGCGCGGCGCTCAGGTCCATCGCGGTTGCGCGCGACATCACGCTCGCGAGGTTGATATCCGCGACCGTGAACTGGTTCCCGATCAGGTATGGGTGAGACTTGAGGTGATCATCCAGTACCTTCAAGGGGCTCGCGAGTTTTTGGATCGCGTCCGCGGCCTGCTTGGGATCGCGCTTCTCGGGAGGCAGCATCAGCGCATGCGATTGCCAGAGTCCGATCGGTCCTTCGATACCGGTCGCGGTCCAAAGCGCCCACTGCCAGACCTTCGCCTCGTCCTGGAGAGACTTCGGGTACAGGCCTTTATCCGCGTGCTTCTTGGCGAGATAGAGGTTGATCGCGAGCGACTCCCAGAGCTTGAACCCGTCGTCATCGATCGCGGGCACGGCGGCATTGGGATTGATCGCCTTGAAGGCAGGCGACCGGCAACTGCTTGGGCCGTCGGAGAAGTCCGTCAGCACATGCTCGTACTTGATGCCGAGCTCTCCGGCGGTCCAGAGATTGCGAAACGCGCGCGAGCGCGCGATGCCATAGATCTTCAAGCCCATAGAAATGTCTCTCCCGTTTGAGTGAATGGCGCGGCGACGATGGTCGAGCCCCCTTCGTGAACCCTTTTGTACCGCCGATCGGCCAGCTTGGGGAGTCGACCGCGTCGAGACCGCATGGCAGAGATGCGACGATGCGCCTGGACCGAAGGGTCGACGAAAGCCACGGGCCTTGGTCAAATGGATGTAGACCGGCTTTCCCGGCCAGAGGTTTCCGCCATGTCGGACTTGACCCGTCTCACCGCAGTCGACGCCGCCCAGCGCATCGAGAGCGGCAGCCTCACCGTCGAGGGGCTGGCGCGCGCCTATCTTGACCGCATCGGCGAGCGCGAGGCGACCGTCGGCGCCTGGCAGCATCTCGACCACGAGCAGGCGATCGCGTCGGCTCAGGCGCTCGACCGGGAACCGCGGCGCGGCCCGCTTCACGGCATCCCCATCGGCGTGAAGGACATCATGGATACCGGGGACATGCCGACCACCTACGGGTCGAGGGCCTATGAGGGGTTTCGGCCCAAGGCCGATGCCGCTTGCGTGGCACTCGCGCGCGCGGCGGGCGGGCTCATCCTCGGCAAGACCGTCACCACAGAGTTCGCCGCCGGCGCGCCCGGCAAGACCCGCAATCCCCACAATCCCCGCCACACGCCCGGCGGCTCCTCCAGCGGCTCGGCCGCCGGCGTTGCCGACCGCATGATCCCGCTGGGGTTCGGGACCCAGACCGCGGGCTCGATCATCCGGCCCGCCTCCTACTGCGGAGCGGTGGGCTACAAGCCGAGCTTCGGCACAGTCGCGATCTCCGGCACCAAGGCACTGGCCGAGAGCTTCGACACCATCGGCGGCATCGCCAACAGCATCGCCGATGTCGCGCTTTTCGTAGGAGCGCTTTCAGGTCGCCCGAGCCTGGTGCCGAGGGAAGCGCACCCAAACCCGCGCATCGGATTCTTTCGGACGGCGCAGTGGGCGAAAGCCGATCCCGCCTGCCAACGAGTGCTCGAATCCGCCGCCCAAATCCTGTCGCGATCGGGCGCGGCGGTGAGCGACCGGCCGCCGTTTCCCCCATTGGACGGGATCCCCGATGTCCACCTCACGCACATGAACTACGAGATGGCGCGCAATCTCGCGTGGGAGCGCACCCGGCACTGGGATCTGCTGGCGCCGCGCAGCACCGAGACATTGACCACGGCGGTCCAGATCACGCCGGAAGACTACGACCGAGCGCGGCGAGGCACCATCGAGGCGCGCGCCGGGGTGGCCGAGCTCTTCGGCGATTTCGACGCGCTCCTGGTGCCGGCGGCGCCGGGCGAGGCGCCCGCGCGTCTCGATATGACCGGCGATCCCCTGTTCAATCGCACCTGGACGTCGCTGCATCTGCCCTGCGTCACCCTGCCCGCCGGCCGTGGCGACGCGGGGCTCCCGATCGGCGTGCAGCTGGTGGGGCGGTTCGGCGAGGACGCTCGCTTGCTGGCGATTGCGCGATTTGCCGAGCGGGCACTCGGGCCACTCGCTTGAGCCTCGTCGACAGGCAGGAACGGCGCGGAGTTACGCCGACAAGCCTCCTCTTACTCGCGGCCCTGGCGGTGTTCTGGGGCCTCGCCTGGCCCGCCATGAAGGTCGTGCTCGACGAGATGCCCGTGCTCGGGTTCCGGGCGATCTCTTGCTCAGCTGGCGCGGCGGCGCTGCTGCTGGCCCGACTCTCCGGCGAGCCGATCCGCCTCCCGCTCCGCGTGCTGGGGCCGCTCATCCTCGTCGCGCTTCTCAACGTGACGCTTTGGCAGATCTGCATGGCCTACGCGCTCACTCTGATGCCGGCGGGCCGCGCCAGCATCATCGCCTACACGATGCCCGCGTTCGCCACGCTCTTCGGATGGCTCTTCCTGCATGAGCGGCTTACGCTGGCGCGGCTCTCCGGCCTGGCGCTCAGCATGGCCGGCATCGGCGTGCTCGTCGCGCCCGAGTTCAACCACTTCATGACCGCGCCGGTCGGCGTCCTGCTCATGGTCATGGCGGCGGCGGGATGGGCTGGCGGCACGGTCGGCATGAAGTATTTCCGCTGGCCGTTCTCGATCATGCAGAACACCGGCTGGCAATTCGCGCTCGGCGGCATCCCCATCGTGCTATCGGCGGTCGCCGTGGGCTCCGATCCGCACCTCGGCGCGCTCAGCGCCAAGGCATGGGCCGCGCTCGTCTACGTGCTGACGTTTCCGATCCTGTTCTGCCAGTGGGCCTGGTTCAAAGCGGTGGAGATACTGCCGGGCAGCGTCGCCGCCATGGGCGCGCTCGCGATCCCGGTGGTGGGTACCCTATCTTCCGCCGCGCTCCTGGGCGAGGCGCTGGATTTTCCTGTGCTGATCGCCCTCGGTCTCGTGGTCACCGGCTTGGCCCTGGTGGTGCTGCGTACCAGCGCCTCTTAGGCCGTAGCGGTTGCGGGTCCGCCGGCCTTCGGGCAGCCTCCGGCTCATGCGACCTGCCGCGTTCCCGGTTCTTGCGCTCACGATGCTGGCGGCCGCCTGTGGCCAAGCCAGCCTGCCACCCTTCGACACCGTACCGAAGCCGCCGCCCGCCGGCACCCACGAGGATTTCAGCCGAATCGGCGTCTGCTACAACCGCGAGGCAACCACGCCGCGCCAAATCCTCGAAGTCGCCCGCCACAATTGTGAGCCTGGCACTAGGCCTTGGCTCGTAGCGCAGGATACGCACCTGACCTGTCCGCTCTTGACGCCGATCCGCGCAACCTTTGCCTGTCTCAGACTGGGAATGACGCCACCCGCGCGCTAGATCCTTGGAGTCGCGGCGGGCAGCAGGAAAGAACTCCACAGTCTCGCCAAAGAAACCCCCCGGGACTCGCTCCCGGGGGGTGCGGATTCAGGGGATGAGCTTCAGCTCGGATTGGTCGTCGTCGCCGGCTTCTTCTTGGTTTTCGGCTTCTTGCCGCTAACGTGCTTTCTGGTTGGCTTCTTCTTGCTCTTGACGTGTTTCTTCGCGCTGGACTTCTTCTTGCTCGTGACGTGCTTCCGATGCGTCGTCTTCTTGGCGGTCTTCGGCGCACCCATGTTCGTTTGGTCAGGTGCGGTCTGGGTTTGACCAGTTGCAGCCTGAGCCAAGACAACCTCGGGTAACGTCGACGTCGCGACGAACGAAAGCAGCGCCAGGGCTGCGATCAACAGCTTCATGAAGGGCTCCTAGGGGTGGCAGGCATTATCGTTGAGTGGAGGGCCGATGTGGCCCGCGGGTGTGGGCTCGAATCGCGAGACGCCGCGACGATCTTAGTCACGCGACCGCGTGAATGCGAGACAAATTCGAACGCCAGGGGCGTTTTGGCACAGCGAAGCGCGACCCGCTTCCCCGCCTTCCACGACATCCGACCCTAAGCGTGCCCACGCTGGCCCCGCTTATCGTCCAACTCGTTTCACATGATTGTGGAGACCTGCGGCTCCTTGGGAGAGATGGCATCGAGGGACGGCCGCGGTGGTATTGATCGGCTCGGCCACGCGAAGACTGTCCCCGCCACGGCCGCCCGTGGCTCGCTCGGGCGCTGGCGCCCCGCCCTTTGGGCGCGCAAACGGCTCCGGCCGATGCCCGTCTTTCTGAGTCAGGCGCCAATGTCCTTAAAATCACCTAAGAAACCCGGGCCATTCGCAATGCCGGTCTCTCCGATTAACGCTCTATTAGGCAGCCCACCCTGAGAATGCGCCGTCGTCCATGAAGCCTCAGGAGTGCATGTCATGCTCAAGTTCATTCGCAAACTGCTCCGCGACGAAGCGGGGCCGACCGCGATCGAGTACGGCCTGATCGCCGCTCTCATCGCCGTCGTGACGATCGCTGGTTTGACCACGCTCGGCACGACCCTCAACGCTCGGTACAACGCGATCGCCACAAAGGTCGGCGCCTAAGCCGCCCAGGCCCAGCCGGCCGTACGGCCGGTTGGTACCGTCCGCGACGGAAGGGACGGCTCTGAGAGCCGTCCCTTTCCTCCTGCGGCAGGTCACATCGGAGAAGCCGATCCCATGACCGCTCCCGCTTCAGAAATCGTCGCGCTCGCCGTCCTGGTTGCCGCCCTTCTCGGCGCAGCCATTTCCGATATCCGGCGATACCTCATTCCGAATCGTTATTCGATAGCGATCGTCCTCGCCTATTTGGTTTATGCGACGAGTCATCCGTTCGACCAGAGCCTATGGGGCTTGGCGACGGGGGTCGTGGCATTCGTGCTCTCTGCCATTTTGTTTGCCGCCGGGATTTTCGGCGGCGGCGACGCCAAATTGTTCGCGGCCACGGCGCTCTGGGCCGGCCCGCCTCTCGCCCCCGCTTTACTCATCTACACCGTATTGGCCGGCGGCGTGATCGCGCTCGCTTGGCTCACGCCATTCCGCCGCCTCATGCCTGCCGCACCACAGATCGCGCAGTCAAACGCGGACGCCGGTTCAGCGCCGACCGGACTGCGCTCCCGCCTGCGGGAGCCCACACCCTATGGCGCGGCCATCGCGATGGGCGGTCTCTACGTCGCCGCTCTGCGCGCGCTCAACTGAGTCACAGGAGACTCCCTGATGTCCATGCGCCGAATGCTCTTCCTGCTTATCGCGCTGATCGCGTCCGGCAGCACCATCGTCGTCGGCCGCATGTGGCTTCAGAGCCAGAAGCCAGTGCCGGTGGCAGCCGAGGCGCCGGCTGAGTCGACGCTTCCCATGGTTCTCGTCGCCAAGGGCAACATTCCCGCGGGCTTTTTCCTGCGGCCGGAGAACCTGAGGTGGGAGCGCTGGCCGGAAAAAGGCATCGCGCCGAGCTACGTCGTCGACACTCGCCGCAAGCTGGAGGATTACGTCGGCGCGGTCGTGCGTGTGGGACTGAGCGACGGCGAACCAATCACCGATACCCGCGTGGTGCGTCCGGGTGAGCGCGGCTTTCTCGCCGCAGTGCTGACCCCCGGATTCCGCGCCATCACCGTGAACGTCACGCCCAGCTCGGGTCTGGCGGGGCTGGTGTTCCCCGGCGATAGGATCGACCTGGTTGCCTCGTTCAAGGTCGAATACGAGGGCAAGCAGGACGGCAACACCCATCTGCCCCACTGGGCAAGCGAGACCGTGGAAAGCAACATCCGAGTGCTCGCGGTCGACCAGCGCGTCGACGACCAGAACAAGGAGATCGTGGTCGCCAAGACCGCGACGCTCGAGGTCACGCCCAAGCAAGCGGAAGTGATCGCCATCGTCGCCGAGCTCGGGAAGTTCTCCCTCAGTCTGCGCGCCATGGCGCAGGAGGACGAACCGGCGTCCGATAAGGACCTCACGTCTTCTTACACCTGGGACAGCGAGGCCGCCCGCATGCTGTCGCCGCCGGGATCGGCCGGCAATGGCAAGACGGTGACCATCGTCCGGGGCGGCGACGTCAAGGAAGTCGATATGCCAAGGAGTGCGCGATGAGCGGAGCTTTCACCCTGCGGCCCCTGCGTTCGCCAATCCTGGCGGTCCTCGCCGGTTTCGCGCTTCTGGCGCTCGCCTGCGCTCCTGCGGGCGCAGCACCCAAGGTTATCGCGCCAGCCGGCGCCGCGCTGCAGATCGAGGTGAGCAAGGGTCGCCTCATCCGTCTCGACCAGCCCGCCTCCAGTGTGTTCGTCGCCGATCCCGATATTGCCGACGTGCAGGTGAAATCGCCCTCGTTGGTCTATGTGTTCGGCAAGGCGGCGGGCGAGACCACGCTCTATGCCGTAGGAGACGGCGACCAGGTGCTGCTGAATGCCACGGTGGTGGTCCGCCACAATATCCAGCGCCTGGAAGAAGCGATCCACGAGCTGGAGCCGAGAAGCGCGGTCAACGTGAGCACGGTCGACGACCAGTTGGTGCTGGAAGGCACGGTGTTCTCCGCCGCCGAGGGAGAGGACATCCGCCGCCTCGCCGCGCGCTTCGTCGCCGATCCGAAGCAGCTCCTCAACAAGATGCGCGTCAATGCGCCGAACCAAGTCAACATCCGCGTTCGCGTCGCCGAAATGTCCCGACAGACCGTGAAGCAATTTGGCTTCAACTGGCAGGCCATGTTCGGCGTCGGCAACTTCGTCCTGGGTCTCGCGACCGGTCGCTCGTTCATCGATGCGGCCGGCAACATCATCACCCGGGCCGCGGGCCAGCTCTCTCCCGACACCCTCAACAATGCGAACTTCGGGTTCAATTCGGGCCGAACCGACGTCAACGCATTGCTCGATGCACTGGAGAATCACGGACTCATCAACGTGCTGGCCGAGCCGAACCTCAGCGCCGTCTCGGGCGAGCCGGCGAGCTTCTTGGCCGGCGGCGAGTTCCCGATTCCCGTGCCGCAGGGCAACGGCACGATCAGCATCGAGTTCAAGAAATTCGGCGTCAGCCTCAACTTCGTCGCCACGATCGCAGACGGCAACCGCATCAACCTGCACGTCCAACCGGAGGTCAGCCAGCTTTCCACTACCGGGGCGATCCAGATTTCGAACATCACGGTGCCTGCCCTCACCACCCGCCGAGCCGAGACCACGATCGAGTTGTCGAGCGGCCAAAGCTTCGCGATCGCCGGCCTGCTGCAGAACAACATCACACAGAACCTCGACAAGTTCCCGTGGCTTGGTGATGTGCCGGTCCTCGGCTCTCTGTTCCGCTCGACCGCCTTCCAGCATGACGAGTCGGAACTCGTGGTGATCGTGACCCCGTACGTCGTGCGCCCGACCGATACCGCAAATCGGCTGCTGACGCCCTCCGACGGCTATGCAGCCCCCAGCGACGGTCGGCAAATCCTGAACGGCGACGTCGCCCGACCCCAACAGCTGAAGCAGGGCACCGCCCCTGCGACACGCTCCGGCACCGGCCTGATCGGGCCGGCCGGCTTCGATCTCGATTGAGCGAGGTGAGACCGTGAAAGCTCGACTGATCCTCTGCCTCGCGCTCATTTGCGGAGCGCTGCAGGCCTGCGATTCTCCAGGAGAGTGGTCGGCCGCCGAGGCGCCGAGGCAATTGCGCGTCGACTTCCAGAGGTTGACGCACACGGCGGGCTTTGCGCCGAGCTCAACGCAGCTTGCTCAAAGCGAGCAGGAAAGCCTAAGCGCCTTCTTGCAAGCGGCCCAAGTGACGACCGATGATCCCGTCTATCTGGAAGCCGTGGCTGGTGACCGGCTTGCCACGTCGCGCATCAGCGCGCTCGCGCGCGATCTCACTCGGCAGGGCTATTCGGTCGCCACGCTACCGGCCACACCCGACTCGGTGCCGGCCAACACGCTCCTCGTGGTGGTCGAGCGCTACGTCGTGACGCCCCCGGATTGCCCCAATTGGACCAAGTCGTCGAGCGGCGACCACGACAATAGTCCGACGAGCAATTTCGGTTGCTCGAACGCCACCAATCTGGGGCTTATGATCGCCAATCCGCGTGACCTTGTGATCGCCCGCCAGCTCGGTCCGGGGAGCGCGGCGCAGGCGGGCCTAGCCATCCAGCGCTACCGGTCCGGGCAGACCGCGCCGCTGCCTGCCGACACGGCGAGCTCGACCTACAACGTCACGGTCAATCAAAGCGGCGGCTCGAGCGGCTCGGGCGGAGCCACCGCGGGACAATAACGATGGCGGATGTTGCGGAGGCGCATGATCGGGACGCATTGGGCTCGCTGAGCTTCCTCGCCTGCATAGGCGACGAGGTGACGCGAGAGACGGTGAACCGCGTCGTCTCGCATCTTGGCACCCTCGAGGCCAAGGTGCGCGCCGGAGATCTTGCGTCCGCCCGCAAGGCGATCGACCCGAAGGTGCCACCCGACCTTATGTTGCTCGACATCTCCGGAAGCGCCGACCCGGTGGCGGCGCTCGACGAGATCATGCAACTCTGCCCCCGCTCGACCCGCGTCCTGGTGATCGGCTCGGTCAACGATGTGAGCCTCTATCGCTCGCTGACCGCATTGGGCGTGATCGACTATCTCGTGAAACCGGTCTCCGGCGAAGTGCTCCACGATGCGCTCGCCGCTCTGCTGGATGACCGGGGTCCGGACGGCGGTACTGGTCTGCAGACGCGGATCACCGCTTTCCTGGGCGCTCGCGGCGGCATCGGCACCACGACCATCGCCGTTGCCACAGCTTGGTATTTCGTGAACGAGTTTCACCAGCGAGCGGCGCTGATCGACCTGGATCTGCATTTCGGCACGCTTGCGCTCGGGCTCGACCTCGAGCCCGGACGCGGCCTGCGCGAGGCGCTCGAGCATCCAGAGCGCATCGACAGTCTGCTCATCTCCTCGGCCATGAGCAGCGCGGGCGACCGGCTGAAGGTCCTCGCCGGCGAAGAGTCGCTCGAAGAGACCATGCATTTCCACCCCGACGGCTTCGGTCCGCTGTTCGAGCTGCTGGCGAACGATTTCGACCAGCTGGTGATCGATCTGCCGCGCGCGCTCGACGACGGATCCCGACACGTGATTTCCAACGCGGATACCTTCGTCTTGGTGACCGATCTCTCGCTCGCGGGACTAAGGGATGCGCTGCGGATCCTGGATCTCGTGAAGCGGATCGGCAGCAAGGCAAGCCCGGTCATCGTGGCAAGCCAAGTCGGCGCCCCGCACCGAGGCGAGATAAGCCAGCGGGAGTTCGAGCGCGGCCTCGGACAAAGCCTCGACTACGTCGTCTCCTACGATCCCAAGGCCGCGGCAGCAATGGCGCGCCACGGCAAGGCGATGCCCGCGGCCGCCCGCACCAGCAAGGGGGCCGAGGAGATCCTGACGTTTGCCCAGCGCCTGTCCGGCCGCGAGACCACCAAGAAGCGGTCGATTCTCGGCCGGCTCTGGAAGTGAGGTCGGATGTTCGGCCGGCGCAACAACGAGAATCCCACCCAGGCCCGAATCTCCGCCCTCAATGCGCGCCGCGAACGGCCGCTTGCGGTCGCGGCCGAGCGGTCTGACGCAGCCTCCAAGGCTAAGCTGAACGAGACCACGCTCGAAGCCGCGCGGCTTCTGGTGCAGCCGGCAATCGACGCGGCCTTCGAGTCGGCGAATGTGATGAGCAAGACCCGCGCGGAGCTCGCGCGCCAGGTCGAAGATATCATCCGGCGTACGCTCGACGAGAACCACGTGGCGCTGTCGCCGCTGCATTTGCGCGATCTCATCACGCTGCTGTTGAACCAGCTGCTCGACGCCGGACGGAGCCAGGCTGCGGCGACGCGAGCCGGAGAAGCTGTAGCGCGCAACCCAACTATCTCCGCGGTGAGTCGCGCCACCATCGACGACGCGATCCCGAAGATTTACCCCCTGGTGATGGAGCGGATCGACACCGAGGTCGCCGCCAAGCTCAAGCGCGAGGAGCTGTCGCGCCAGTTGGCGGGCGTGGTCGCGGAGGTGCTGACGGAGCAGCGCATTCAGCTCAATCAGACCGAGCAGCGCGATCTCGTTACAGTTCTGCTCAATGACATGTTGGGCTTCGGTCCACTCGAGCCACTGCTCGCGGACGACTCCGTCAACGACATCATGGTGAACGGCGCGAAGCAAGTCTTCGTCGAGCGCAAGGGCAAGCTCGAGATGACCGACGTCACCTTCCGCGACGACCCGCACGTGATGTCGATCGCGACCCGCATAGTCACGATGATCGGCCGCCGCATCGACGAGTCGACGCCGTTAGTGGACGCCCGCCTTCCGGACGGCAGCCGCGTCAACATCATCGTGCCGCCACTGGCGATCGACGGTCCCTCAATCTCGATCCGAAAATTCGCCAAGAAGGGCATCACGCTCGAGGTGATGATGCGCCAGGAGAATATTTCGCCGCAGATGGCGGTGGTGCTGAAGATCGCCGCGCGGGCGCGCCTCAACATATTGATCTCCGGCGGCACCGGCTCGGGCAAGACCACGCTGCTCAACGCGATGTCGCAGATGATCGACCAGAACGAGCGTATCGTCACCATCGAGGACGCGGCCGAGCTGCAGCTTCAGCAGCCGCACGTCGTGCGGCTCGAGACGCGGCCCGCCAATCTCGAGGGACGCGGCGAGATCACCATGCGAGACCTCGTCAAGAACGCGCTGCGTATGCGGCCCGACCGGATCATCCTCGGCGAGATTCGGAGTTCCGAGGCGCTGGACATGCTCCAGGCTATGAACACAGGTCACGATGGCTCGCTGTCGACCGTGCACGCCAACCGGCCGCGCGAGGCGTTGACCCGGCTCGAGAACATGATCGGCATGGCCGGCGTCAACCTTCCAAGCCGCGCGGTCCGCACGCAGATCGCGGCGGCCATCGACATGATCGTGCAGATCAGCCGCATGCGCGACGGCATCCGCCGCGTTACGAACGTCACTGAAGTGGTCGGCATGGAGGGTGACGTCATCACCACGCAAGAGCTGTTCGCTTACCACTTCGAGAGCGAGATGCCCGACGGACGGCTGAAGGGGCGCTTCGAATCGAGCGGTCTCAGGCCGCATTTCACCCAGCGCGCCGAGTACTACGGGCTCGACCGCGCGCTATTGGAGGCCATGGCATGATCGACAGCATCATGAGCGGCTCGATCGACAGCGACGTCCTTCTCTGGATCCTCGCAGGCGTCCTCGGTCTCACCGTGCTCTCACTCGCCTTCGCGTTTGGCGGCGATGAGCCGGAAGCCCAGCGCGTCAAGCGCGTGCGCGCCCGCGCGCGGGGCCAAGGCAGCGAGGACCAGGTCCAGGAGGTGATCCTCCGCCTCGACCAAAAGCGAAACACCGGCCTCGACAGCATGATGCGGAATCTACTGCCGCGACCCGAGCTGCTACGCCTTCGGCTTCTGCGGACCGGGTGGTCCCTTTCCCTCGGCTCGTACGCGATGACGTGCGGTATCACTGCGCTGGTGTTCCTGGGGCTGTTCTTCTACCTGGACCTCATGCTTCCGATCGCGGCACCGGCGGCGATCGTTCTCGGACTCCTGTTGCCGCATCTCGTGATTAGCTACGCCTGCCACCGGCGCGCCAAGAAATTCACTGCTCTGTTCCCCGATGCGATCGGGCTCATGGTGCGCGGCATAAAATCCGGTCTGCCGATCGCCGAGACTTTCGTCGTGGTGTCGCAAGAGGTGCCCGACCCCGTTGGTATGGAGTTCCGGCGCGTCTCCGATCAGATCCGGCTCGGCCAGCAGATGGACCAGGCCCTGTGGGATGCCGCAAAGCGGGTCGATACCGCGGAGATCAAGTTTCTCGTCGTGAGCCTCTCGGTTCAGAAGGAGACGGGCGGCAATCTCGCGGAAACGCTGGAGAACCTCGAGACCGTGCTGCGGAAACGCCGGCAAATGAAACTCAAGGTGCGCGCGATGGCGTCGGAGGCGCGCGCCAGCGCGGCGATCATCGGCTCGCTGCCGTTCATCACCATGGCCCTTCTGATGGGCATCAATAGGCCCTACATCATGCGTCTTTTCGAGACGGAGTTGGGCAACAAGATGCTGGTCGGCTGGGCGTTCGCCATGTCCGCCGGCATCTACATCATGCAGAAGATGGCGAAGTTCGAGATATGAGCTCTCTCCCGCTATTCCAAGGCTTGATGGCCTGGCTCGTCGGGTCGTTCGACGAGACGGGGATCGCGTTCATGGGCGGCATCGGCGTGTTCGTCACGGTGCTAGCGCTCGCCTGGGCCTTCGTACCACACGACCCCATGGCCGCGCGCATCAAGAGCCATCAGCAGCGGCGCCAGCACCTCCTGCAGGAAATCCTCACCGGCGATGCTCCGGAAGGGAGAGCCAAGCAAGATTTCGTGCAAATCATCCGCAAGCTCGTGGATCGGCTGAAACTCACCCGCGGGGACGAGGCGCGCAAGACAACGGACAAGCTCGCGCAGGCGGGTTGGCGCTCGCGTGATATACTTGTGGTGTATCTCGGCGCGCGCTTCCTGATGCCGTTCGTGGCGGGCGCCGGCGCGCTCTTCGTCGTCACCATGATGGGCGAGAGCCTGTCGATGCTGAGCGCCGTCTCAGCGGCCGGCGCCGGCGTGCTCGTCGGCGCCTACTTGCCGGTGCTCCTGCTCAAGAACGCCGTTGCGCGCCGCTATCAGAAGCTCCGCCGGCAGCTGCCCGACGCGCTCGACCTCCTGGTGATCTGCGCGGAAGCGGGACTCAGCCTCGACGCGGCGCTCACCCGGGTCGCGCGCGAGATGGGCCCCTCCGCTCCGGAGCTCTCGGACGAGGTGGGCCTCACTGCGATCGAGCTCGGCTTCCTTCCGAACCGACGTCAAGCCCTACTCAATCTTGTGCGCCGCGCCGATCTTCCGCCGATCCGGGCCGTGATCAACACGCTGATGCAGACCGAGCGCTACGGTACGCCGCTCGCTCACTCGCTGCGCGTGCTCGCAGCGGAGTTTCGCGACGATCGCATGATGAAGGCGGAGGAGAAGGCGGCCCGCTTGCCGGCGATCATGACCGTGCCCATGATTCTCTTCATCCTGCCCTGCCTCTTCGTCGTGCTGATCGGGCCGGCGATCATCTCGGCGATCGAGGCCTTCAAGTAGCCTCGCGGGCGCCGCTGAACTCCCTCGCTTTGTCGCGGCCGTCCTCTCTGCGCGCTATAGTCCGCCGCCAGGAGGCGGTGTGGACGAGGCGGAGCGTTTCGCAGTCGGGTCGACCGGTGCGACTGTACAGCCGCTCATTGTGCAGCATGACCTGGGCGCCATCACTCACTTTATGCTTCCCCAGGGGATCTCGGCGCCGGCACCGCAGGCTGTGCGCGCGTCAGTTCGAGGCGAGTGCCGCGCCGGACGACGCGCTCCTCGTGCCGAGCCCCCTCACACCGCGCCTCCTCGCCGCGAGCCTGATCACCGGCCAGATCGCGGCCTTGCGCGACCTCGGCCTGGCAAGCCATCCCGTCGAGTTGGTGTCGGCACTCGCCGCGCTTCAGCGCGACCCGATGTCGTTCGTCCGCTGGCTCAATCACGAGAACGTGTTCGCTCGCGCTTAGTCCGGTTTATAAACCCCGGAACACCTGGCACTGGAGCCAAGTTGATACATATCAAGGACAGCCCCGCTGCCCTAGGCCAAGAAAAGGCCTATGAACCAGTCGACCGATCTCAAAGAAGAGCCGGTTTCCGCGCCGCCGCCAGCGTCACCCCTGCCGCCTGGCAGGGCAATCATACCAGCGCCCATCGCAAAGCCCCGTCCTAGCCTCAGCACTCTGCGCGGGTGGATCATTGCGGGCACCGCCGCTCTTCTCTTGTCGCTCGGGATTGCGGCGTGGCAATGGCCCGCGACCTGGAAGGAATGGATCGGGTGGTCCGAGCCGGCGACCAGTCTGTTGGTGTCGGGGAATATCGAAGCTCACCAGAGCGTGCTGAGCTTTAAGACGGTGCAGGCGCCGATCACCGAATTGCCCTTCGATGAAGGCAAATGGGTCACTAGCGGCACCTTGATCGCGCGGGCCGACGATGCCGACTACCGTCAGCAAGTGGCGATTGCCGAAGCGGCGCTCGAGACGCAACGGCGACAACTCGCTACCGCCGAGCAGAACCTGGTGGCGGCGCAGAAGACCGTGACCAGCGACGAGGCGGATCTTGAGCTGAAGAAGCTCGACTATGACCGCTATCAGACCTTGTGGACGCACGGCAACGCGCCGACTCAGCAGCGCGACCAGGCGGCGACCGCGCTCAAGCAGTCGCAGGCAAGCCTGGAGCGCGATCAAGCGCTAGAGCTCGTGGCCGCCAAGACCATCGACCTCGCCAAGGCAAATATCCAGAGCGCCGACGAGTCCGTCCGCATGGCAAAGATCGTGCTCGGTTACACCACGCTCGTGGCACCGTTCGATGGCGTGATCCTGGTTAGGCAGGCAGAGCTCGGCGAGCTCGCCGTGCCGGGAATGCCGGTGGTGACATTGGCCGACCTAGATCATGTGTGGCTCCGCGCCTACATCAACGAGACCGACATTGGCCGCATCCGGTTGGGCGCCGAGGCGAGGGTCACCACCGATACTTACCCCGGAAAGACCTACCGGGGTCGGATATCCTTCATCTCATCGAGCGCGGAGTTCACGCCGAAGACGGTGGAGACCCATACCGAGCGCGTGACGCTCGTTTATCGCATCAAAATCGACATCGATAATCCCACCCACGAGCTCGTCCCGGGCATGCCGGCGGACGCGGCCATCGCGCTGCCCACGTCATGAGCGACACCGCCTCGACTCAAATCGAGGTCGCCGGTCTGACGAAGCATTTCCCGGGCATCTTCGCGGTCGAGGACGTGGGCTTCGCCGTGATGCAGGGCGAGATCTTCGGCTTAGTTGGACCGGACGGCGCCGGCAAAACCACGCTGATGCGCATGTTGGCTGGCGTGATGCAGCCCAGCAGCGGCCGCATCTTGGTCGAGGATATCGACGTGGTCGCGGACCCCGAGCGGGCGAAACGGCATCTGAGCTATATGCCGCAGCGCTTCGGCCTCTATGAGGATCTGACCGTGGACGAGAACATCCGCTTCTATGCGGATCTCTTCGAAATTCCACGCCGGCTAAGGGAGGAGCGTGTCCGACCGCTACTCGCCGCCTCGAACATGACCCCCTTTCGCCGGCGCCTTGCGGGCCAGCTCTCCGGCGGAATGAAGCAGAAGCTCGGCCTCATTTGCGCGCTGGTGCACACGCCCAAGGTTCTCCTCCTGGATGAGCCGACCACGGGCGTCGATCCCGTATCGCGCCGGGATTTCTGGCGGATTCTCTATTCGCTGCGCGAGAGCGGCGTCACCATCCTGATCTCGACGGCCTATCTCGACGAGGCCGAGCGGTGCACGCGTCTCGCTCTTCTTCATCATGGCCGGCTCAAATATTGCGATACGCCGCGGCGGCTCAAAGCCCGCATGCCGGGCGCGCTGATCGCGATCACCTCTCCCGAGGCACGCAGGGTTCGGGACGTGATAGCCGATCTTGCCGGCGTTTCCAGCATACTGCTCGTAGGAGATGGCGTGCGCGTCGTGGTGGACGACGGCGCACGGCGCCTGCCGGAGCTGCGCCAAGCGATCGGCGCTGCGGGCATCCCCCTCAGCACCATTGCTGCCGCGGAGCCCACCATTGAGGACCTATTCGTGGCCCTCCTCAGGGACAGCGGGACCACGCCGTGACTGCGCCCGTGGACGACCCCATCGTCGCAGAATCGCTCGTCAAACGGTTCGGCCGCTTCACGGCCGTCGACCACCTGAGCTTTCGCATCGGCCGCGGCGAGATCGTCGGGTTCCTCGGGCCCAATGGAGCCGGTAAGTCCACTACCATCCGCATGCTTTGTGGGCTTCTGCGCCCAACCGAGGGGCGCGCGCTCGTCGCCGGGATCGACGTTGCCCGCAACCCCGAGAGAGTACGCGAGCGCATCGGCTATATGTCACAGAAGTTCTCGCTCTATACCGATCTCACTGTGGCCGAGAATTTGCGCTTTTTTGGCGGCATCTACCGGGTCCCGCGCACGGCGCTGCCCGAGCGCATGCGTTTTGCGGTCGAGATGGCGGGGCTCACGGGCCGGGAGGACACGCTGGTCTCCACGCTCGCAGGCGGATGGAAGCAGCGGCTGGCTCTCGGCTGCGCCATCCTGCATCAGCCCCCAATCCTATTCTTGGACGAACCCACCTCAGGGGTTGATCCCGAGTCGCGCCGGCGCTTCTGGGATCTCATTCACACCCTCTCGGCCGAGGGCATCACCGTGCTGGTCTCCACGCACTACATGGAGGAGGCCGAATACTGCAATCGCGTGGCACTGATCGACCGTGGCCGGCTGATCGAGATGGCGAGTCCCAGCGCGCTCAAGCAGCACAAGCTCGGCGGCGATCTGCTGGTGCTGGAGTGCGACGCGATCGGCGGAGCCATGGCGATCCTCCACGGCGTGACCGGGGTGCGCGACGTCGCGGCATTCGGCAATTCCATTCATGTGCTGGTGGAGAGCGCGGCTCCGGCTCTGAGGCTGTTACCTCAATATCTCGCTGACCACGGAGTTACGGTCACGCGTATCGCCCCCATCGAGCCGACCATAGAGGACATCTTCGTCCAAATGGTCGGATCCGAAGCCAGAGCCGGGGAAGCCGCAGCATGAGGCTCCGGCGGCTCAAGGCTATCGCGGTCAAGGAGGTGCTCCAGATCCTCCGCGATCCGCGCAGCTTGATGATCGCGCTGCTCATGCCGTTCATGCAGATGATCCTGCTCGGCTACGGCATCAGCTTGGACGTCAAGCATCTGCCGGTCTGCGTGTTCGATCGCGAGGCAAGCCAAAACAGCCAGGCGTTGCTCAAGCGCTTCCAGGCCTCCGACTATTTCACCATCGTCGCCAACTACCAGAGTTACCGCGCGGTGACCGCCGGCCTGGACGCCGGCACCTGCCGGCTGGCTCTCGTGATACCGCCGGATTTCACCGAGCGGCTGAGCGACGTCGGCACCAGCTCCGTGCAAGCTCTCGTGGATGCAACCGACGACAACACGGCCAACATCGCGATGGGTTACGCCGAAGCCGTGGTGTCCGGGTTTTCGAGCGACATCCGGCTCGAAACGGCGGCGGCATCGGGGAGCGCGACGCAGACGATTCAACCGGTCGCCGTGCAATCGCGCGTTTGGTTCAACGAGGACCTGACGAGCCGGAATTTCATCATTCCTGGAGTGGTAGCCCTGGTCATGGCCCTGGTCGGCGCTCAGCTCACCTCGCTCACGATCGCGCGGGAATGGGAGCGCGGCACGATGGAGCTGCTCGTCTCTACGCCGGTGACCCCGACGGAGCTGATGCTGGGGAAGCTGCTGCCCTATTTCGGCATCGGACTTCTCGATGCGGTCTTTTGTCTCGCCTTCGCGGTATTCTGGTTCGAAGTGCCGTTCCGCGGCACTTTAGTAACTCTCTTCCTCACGACGTCGCTGTTTCTGGTGGTCGTTCTCGGCATTGGATATCTGATTTCGACGGCGATCCGGAGCCAGGTCGGAGCCGCACAGATCGGTCTGCTTGTAACGTTGCTGCCGACGACCCTGCTCTCAGGCTACGCGTTCCCGATCGATCAGATGCCGCCGGCCGTGCAAGCCGTCACCTACCTGGTCTTCGCGCGGTATTACGTGACCAGTCTCAAGGCGGTTTTCCTGAAGGGATCGGGAGTGCTGGACCTCATGGAGCCGATCCTGGCCATGATCGTCTATGCGGGTGTGGTGGCCGTGCTCGCGGCGCGCGCCTTTCGCAAGCGGCTGGATTGACCGCCATGTTCGACCGCATCTGGCAGATGCTGATCAAGGAATTCCTGGAGCTGAAGCGGGACAAATGGGCGCGCTTTCGCCTCGTCGTTCCGCCGCTGATCCAAATGCTGATTTTCGGCTATGCCGCGACCTTCGAGGTCTATCACGTCCCCACGATCGTGCTTGATCGGGACCACACCATGGAAAGCCGCGATTTGATCTCGCGCTTCACCTCCAGCGATCGATTTCGCATCGTGCGCGTCGCCGAAACCGATGACGACGTGGAAAACGCGATCAATCGCAGCGACGCGGCGCTGGCGATCGTCGTGCACGCCGGCTTTACGCGGCTCTTGCGCAAGGGCCAGGAGGCGCCGCTTCAGGTCATCCTGGATGGCACCAATTCGAACACCGCGCTCATCTCCCTCGGATATCTGGACCTGATCGTCGCGCGGTATTCCCAGGATTACATGTCCGATCTGCTGCACAGGGGCATCGGCGGCCCGGCCAGTAGCAAGATCGTCCAAGTCACGATCGAGCCGCGGCCTTGGTACAATCCCGACCTGAACGGCCGATGGTTTTTCGTACCGGGCGTGGTGGGCTCGCTGACCCTCGTGCTGGTGGTCAGCCTGACCGCTTCAGCGATCGTGCGCGAGCGCGAAGTCGGAACGCTCGAGCAGATCATGGTAACGCCGATCCGGCCCGCCGAGTACATCCTCGGGAAGACGGTGCCGTTCTTCATTATCGGACTGGCCGAAGTGGCGCTGGTTGCGCTGTTCGGAACACTGTGGTTCCGGATTCCCTTCGCCGGGAATCCCCTGGTCCTGCTGCTCGGGACCTCTCTGTTTCTTCTGAGCACCCTGGGGTTGGGCCTCCTCATTTCCACGGTCTCCAAGACCCAGCAGCAGGCGTTCGCGTCGAATTTCTTCGTGGTCAATCCGATGTTCACGCTTTCCGGCTTCAGCTTTCCCATCGCCAGTATGCCCGAGCCCCTTCAGTGGCTCACCTACCTCGATCCGCTGCGCTATTACCTCGTGGTGATCCGCGCGACATTCCTGAAGGGCGTCGGACTCGACGTGCTATGGCCGGACATGCTGGGGATGGCCGCGCTCGGAGCAGGCTTGCTGACGATCAGCATTCTTCGTTTCAGGAAATCGCTCGACTGACACCCGGCTGCAGCGGACTCAGAGTGCGTCTGGATTCGCCTGCGCGAGAGCCGCCCACCGTCCCGGCGTCACGCCGTAGCGCGCCTTGAACTGGCGCGTCAGGTGGCTTTGGTCGACGAATCCGGTTGCAGCGGCGGCATCCGCGAGACCCGCACCGGCCGTGATGAGCGCGCGGGCCCGGGCGAGACGCCTGCCGACGAGATAACGGTGCGGCGACGTTCCCAGGATCGCTCGGAAGTCGCGGGCTAGCGTGAACCGATCGAGGCCGGTTACCGCCTCGAGGTCGCTCGACGCGACGGGCCGGGAGTATTCGGCGGCGAGATAGGCGCGCGCGGCCTCGACGCGGGCGCGGGCGCGCGCGGCGGGCGCTCGACCCCGTCCATGATCGCCGCGTCGAGCCAAGGTGTCGGCGAGCCGCGCGACGATCCCGTCCAGTGCCAGCGGGTCGAGTGGTGCCGGAAAATCCGCGAAGGCCTCCGATAGCAGGTCCGCGGTGTCGGCATCATCTGCCACCGCCTCCGGGACGAACGGCGGAGCGCACCCACCGCCGAGCGCCTGCTGAACGAGCGCGGGATCCAGATAAATCATTCGATAGCCGAAGCCCGCGGGGATCCCCGCGTGCCCGTCGTGGGCCTCGTCCGGGTGGATCACGATGACCTGGCCCCGACGGCTCGCCCGCTCGGCGCCCCGATAGCGAAAGGCCTGCACGCCCCAATCGGTGAGTCCGATCGCGTAGCATTCGTGTCGATGCGGGTCGTAGGCATGGCCGCGAAATCGCGCAACCAGCCGCTGCAGGCCCGCTTGAGGCTCGTCGAATACCAGGAAGTCTCCGGTTGCGCTCATGCACGATTGTCCAAGACGGAGCCGCCGCGATGACGATACTCGCTCCCCATGAGGTACGAAACCAAGACCGCGCTGGTCCTGCGCGCCGATATGCTGGCGTGGCAAACGGCCAATGTCGCCGCCTTTATCACGGGCGGCCTCGCCGTGGCCTTTCCCGAGATCGTCGGCGAGCCCTATGCCGATGCGAGCGGCCGGCTTTATACGCCTCTGGTCCGCGAGCCCATCTTCGTCTATGGAGCCGACGCCGCCGAGCTCCAGCGCACCCACCAACGCGCGGCGTCGCGAAATCTTCGGTTCGCGATCTACACGGAAGCGCTGTTCAAGACGACCAACGACCGGGATAACCGCGCGGCCGTCGCGGCCAGTCCTACCGATCAGCTGGGTCTGGTCGGCATCGGGCTGCACGCCGACCGCAAGACCATCGACAAGGTGGTGAACGGGCTGAGGTTCCTCACCTGAGCCCGGGACCGTTGGCGGGAGCGCGCGGTTTCAGCGGCGGATCGTCTCCGCGGATTGGCCGAACAGGAGACGCTTCTCCTCCTCGGTCCGGATCCCCGGGTTCGGGTTGATTCTCGGCCCGTGCTCGTAGGCGCGCACGGTGGCGGGCCGCACCTTGATCGCCTCGAACCAGCGCTTCAGGTTCGGATAATCCTCGAGCTTCTGGCCCTGGCGCTCGTAGGGAACCGTCCAGGGATAAGCCGCCATGTCCGCGATCGAATAGGGACCGGCGAGGAACTCGCGGTCGGCGAGCCGCTTGTCCATCACGGCATAAAGCCGGCTGGTCTCGCGGACGTAACGGTCGATCGCGTAAGGGAGCTTCTCCGGCGCGTACTGCGAGAAATGGTGGTTCTGGCCCGCCATGGGCCCGAGCCCCGCCATCTGCCAGAACAGCCACTGTAGCGTCTCGACCCGTCCGCGCAGGTCTTTGCCGATGAACTTGCCGGTCTTCTCCGCGAGATAGAGCAGGATGGCGCCGGATTCGAAGACGCTGACCGGCGCGCCCTTGTCCGCGGGCTCGTGATCGATGATCGCGGGCATCCGGTTGTTGGGCGCGATCTTGAGAAAGTCGGGCTTGAACTGGTCGCCCTTTCCGATGTTGACCGGAAAGATCTTGTAGGGAAGCCCGGTCTCCTCGAGGAACATGGTGATCTTGTGCCCATTGGGCGTCGGCCAATAGTAGAGATCGATCACGGCGACAGTCTCCTTGGCTAGCTCGGTCCTCGCGCGTTCGCGACCCGCCGGGGCAGCGGTCTAGAAACTATGGCTGGGGAGGTCGGAGGCGGCAAGGCAGCGCCATTCGGGGCACCCGCACGGGTGACCTGCGAATCCGGCATGGGGTCGCGCGCGCCCGAAGCGCACGCGTCCGTTCAGTTGACGAAGATCGAGGGCTTAGTCGCTGCTGGCGATCCGGATCACCCGCGCGTCGCCTTGTCCGGCGTTGCGGATGCTTTGCGCCACGGCTTCCGCGGCCTCTTGAGTCGCGAAATCCTCGGTGCGCACCACGTACCAGTCGCGGCCCTGACGATCGCGGTCGTGGATGACCACGAGGTCCGCGATGCCCTTGGCCTTGAGGTGGCTGGTGAGCTTGTGCGCGTTGGACTCGTCCTGGAACGAGCCGAGCTGGACCACGAGCCGCTTGCCGGCGACAGCGGGCGTCTTGTGAACGACCGCGACCGGCGCGCTGGCGGCAGGCGCAGGCGGCGGCAGAGCCGCTTCAGATTGCGGCTCGGTCGAGGCGGGCTCCACCTTGGCGGTTTCCACCTGGGCGCTCTCTACCTTGGGCTTGGCGGCTTTCGGTGCGGCAGGCGTCATCGCCATCGGAGTGGCCGAGGCGACCTGGTTCGCCGCCGCCTCGTCGTCGTCCGTGGCCGCTTTCGCGCTCTGCGAGGGCGCCGGGGTCGACGGGCCCAGGTTGGCCGAGGGCGTCGGCTCCGCGGGCTCGAGAGAGGTTCCCGGGGTCGGCTCCTGCTCGGGCTGCAGCACCGCGTGCTTCGCCGTTTTGATCGGCACCGGCAGGGCGGCGAGAGTGGGCGCCGGCGGCGGCAATGGAGTCCGGGTCGTGTGGGCGCGCGCCGGCGCAGGCACCGGCGCCGCCGCGACCCCGGGATCGGTGACCGTGGCGGCGGGCTGCGCCGCGGCGCGGGCCGCGCGGACATCGGCGCCGAGGATCGCGGCCGTGCGGCCGACGTCGTCGAGGCTCCGCAGCAAGGTGAAATAGGCGAGGTTGTTGCGCACGGCCGCCTCGTCGAGGTCGCTGCGCGCCACCAGGGCCGCGTGCGTGTTGTCGCCGGCGA
Organism: Allostellaceae bacterium; assembly: GCA_035604335.1. GTDB lineage: Bacteria > Pseudomonadota > Alphaproteobacteria > ATCC43930 > CGMCC-115725 > DASZHJ01. The sequence continues at coordinate 28,907 of DATNIT010000122.1, forward strand.
GACCGTACACCAGCGCCAGGTTCTGACGGTTGCGCGGAGTGGCGCCCGGGCGCGAGGCCAGATCGCTCAGCGTTGCGATGGCTCCCTTGAAGTCGCCGGACAGTGCCTGAGACAGGCCGAGATTGTTGCGCAGGCTCGGCTGATCCGGCGCCAGGGCGAGACCCCGGCGATAATCCTGCTGCGCCATGTCGTGGCGGCCCGCGAGGTCATGAGCGACGCCCAGCGCGTTGTAGGTCCGCGCGTCGCCGGAATTCTTGGCGACCGCGATCTCCAGATGCGCGAGCGCGAGCTGAGGCTTGCCGAGCGCCAGCAGCACATTGGCAAAGCCGCGGTGGAGCTCGGGATCGTCGGGCGCGAGGGTCAGCGCCGCCTGGTAGGCGTCGGCCGCTTCCGTATAGGACTGCATCTGGGCCAGCGTCTCGCCGGCGCGCGCCATCGGCACGGGGTCGCGCGGCGCCATCTCATGAGCGCGGCGATAGAGGCCGACGGCATTGCCGAGGTCGCCGCCGGCGCGGGTCTCGTCCGCGACCTTGAGCATGGTGTCCTCGGATTGCTCGGGCGCGAGGTTGCCGGGCGTTGCGCCCGACGCCCGCGTGCCCGGGGTATCCTTGCCGGTAAGGAAGCTGCAGGCGCTGAGGGCCAGGAAGACCGTCAGCATGAGCGGTCGGACGATCGGAAGCCGCGCGGGGCGGCGGTCGCGGATGGCTTGGGTCATGGTACGGTTAATCTCCCTCGTCCGCAGTCTCGGCGAACTTCCCTACCGAATAGTTAACCGCCCTCACCCATCCCACTGAAAGCTCGTAGTATTTTCGGGATTTTCCAGCGAGGCCCAAAGTCTTACCAAGATTGGCGACCGCCGCGGCCCGGCTGGCTCCCGGCCCCGATCGAGCCCCGCCTCCCCTCTCCTACTGAAACGCGCCGACCAGGAAATTGATGGTCAAGGCGAGGATCACGGTGTTGAAAAAGAACGAGAGCGCGCCGTGCGCCGACGCCAGGCGCCGCATGTGCTTGCCCGTGATCTGCACGTCCGAGACCTGGCAGGTCATGCCGAGCACCAGCGAGAAGTAGAAGAAGTCCCAGAAGTCGGGCGTGGGATCGCTGCCCGGGAACAGCAACCCGCCGGCGTCGTCCGGTCCGGGCGCCGGGCCGTCGCCGTAGAAGGCATGCGCATAGTGCACGGCGAAGACCGTGTGGATCGCCGTCCACGACAGCACGACCACGGCGCCCGCCAGCACGATGCGGGTCGCCAGCATGGCCACGGTCTCGCCATCCACTTTCTTCAGCAGCGCGATCGCCGCCACGAGGCTCGCCACCGCCGCCAGCACGATCAGCGCCTGGATGACCCAGAGCGACGCATCCTGCGCGCGCGCCCGGGCGCGCAGCCGATCCGGCGAGGCGGGACCGATCGCGAGCGCCGTCAGCACCAGAAACAGAGAGACCGCGACGACCCAGCCGAGCGCCGCGGCCTCGGCCACGCCCCAACCGCCCTGGAGCATATAGAACAGGACCCCGCCCACGAGCGCGCAGATCAGCAGCCGGAAGCCCGGATGGATCTCGCGAACGCTGACGTGAAGGCGGGCGAGCAGCATGGGGCGGTCAGTGCCTCGGTGGTGGCGGCGCGATGTCGTTCGAAATCGTACCGCGCAGTGCGGGACAATTTGCGGACAGGGTGGCCAGGACCGCAGCGAGAGCGACCGCGATCCCTGTCACTCTATTCCAGTTCCGGTCGCGCGGGCGCGCGGCCGAGCTTTTTGTTCTCGCCGGGTGCGGCGCGGCTCGAACTCCGGAATTGGCTTCGATGCCTGGAATTGGGTTTGAATTGGCTTTGCCGCACCTCGTGCCTTTGATTCGTTTGAAAGAATTGGCTTTGATTTGTTGATTTCTTTTTTCGCGGGGATCGACACGAAGTTCCCCCTTCGGGTGAGATTGGGTTCGTTTCGCAATTTTAATGTGCGGCACTGCCGCGCTCCCCGACCTCGCGGACTTGATGCTCAAACTCCGCCCAAGGGCGACGTGGGTTTCGTTGCTCATGCTCGATCACACGATGTTGCGCGAACACACGGTAAACGCTTTTTGCGTCTGTGTCAAGCCAGAGCGTGTCCCCGCTGGATGGTGTCACTGCGTCCTTCGACGCGCTCGCAAAGCTCGCTTGCTCAGGATGAGGGTTTTCCTTTGTGCAACAATAGTTTCTCCTCATCCTGAGCAAGCGACCGAAGGGAGCGCGTCGAAGGACGCACCGCGCTACATGCAATCGCGAAGCGCTCTAACGCCGAACCTGGAACCGATCCGTACGTTCCATGCATTTAGTGCGAGCCTGCGCCGGCATCGCCAAGCCAAGTCTCAATCCGACAACGCTTTCGCGAGCGCGGGCAGGAACCGGTTCATCCGGTAGTCGACGTCGGTGTGATCGTCGTCGAATTCCTCGTAGACGTGCGGCACGCCTTGCGCCTCGAGCTTGCGGTGCAGCCGGCGCATGCCGAAATGGATGCGGAACTGGTCGTGGTCGCCGCAGTCGAGCCACACCGTCTTGAGCGCCTTGAGCGTGCCGCCGCGGCGGTCGGCGACGAGCACCGGATCATAGCGCAGCCAGTTCGCCCATTTATCCGCGATGAGCTCGCCGGTATAGGGATCGGCCGGCAGGCTCGTGTAGCGGAAGCCCTTGGGGTCGGGATCGTAGTGCGCGGACATCGCGAGGAACATGCGGCACGACTGCTCGGCGCGGCTGTGCTTCTCCTTGCCCTCGAAATCCCCGAAGAAGCGCTCGATCGACCAGTCGAAGCGCTGCAGCACGTCGAGGCTGAGGTAGAGCTCGGGAATGTGGAGCGCGTCCCATCCCATGTCGCCGGAATTGCAGGCGACCGCGGCCCAGAAGTCGGCGTGGTTGAGCCCATGCCAGATCGCGCCGAAGCCGCCCGAGGATTTGCCGAAGCAGCCGCGGCGCCCGGTGCCGCCGCAACCGAAGCGCTCCTCAACCGTGGGTACGATCTCGTCAATCAGATAATCCTCGTAGCGGCCCGTGCCGGCGCTGTTGATGTATTGGTTGCCGCC